>JABEUO010000217.1 GCA_013044415.1 Acidimicrobiaceae bacterium | reverse complement strand
TCAGGTCCTTCAGAGAATTGTCCACTTCGCTTCGAGGGGGTGTATGCGTATCGAAGGATTAGGAGAAAAAAGGGTAGAGCAGTTGATAAAGGCGGGCCTTATTTCTACCCCGGCGGACCTCTACTCGCTGAGTAGAGACGAGCTTTTGAACCTACCCAATACCAAGGAGAAGATGGCGGATTCGCTGATCTCTCAGATTTCTGGGTCGAAAGGGAGGCCAATTTCGAAAGTGATATTAGGTCTCTCAATCAAGCACGTCGGCGAGAGCGCAGCGGGACTGATCGCTGACCGCTACGGAACGCTAAGTGCGGCCCTCGAAGCCAAACTAGAGGAGTTGTCTCAGCTAGAAGGCGTAGGGGAGGCGATAGCGGGATCTTTCGTGGAGTACGTTCAAAGTAGTTTCGGCAGGTCGCAAATTGAACGACTAATTGCCGCTGGCGTCGGGACATCCGTCGCCCCGCTGGTTGGCAATTCCGTTCTTTCTGGACGAAGTTATGTAGTGACTGGGACTATATCTAACATGACTCGTGAAGAGGTCGAAGCCCGATTGAGACAACTGGGAGCGAAGGTGACATCATCGGTGTCATCAGCTACGACTGCACTGATCGCCGGTGCCGCTCCCGGCGCTTCGAAGGTAGGCAAGGCGCAAAAACTTGGCGTTGAGATCTTGACTGAGGAGGATCTTGAGTCGTTGTTGGCCGATTGAGTGTCCACCGTTTTAGCTAATGGGTGTTACTCTTGTTTTAGCTGCAAAATAAGAAGCTCTTTTCATTAAAGTTGGCTAGATTTTTTGTAACTTCAGGTTTGTGTTTTTGCAGAATTGAGGGTTGTGGTCGCCGGTTCAGGTGAAAGTGTCGGAATGGTTCTCGGAGGGCGATACCTCCTCGTGGCCCTTATAGGCAAGGGTGCTTCCGGTGACGTTTACCTTGTCCAGGACAAGTCTTTGGGCCGAAAGGTCGCGATCAAGCTACTGCACGCTAATTTGGCTGGCGATCCAGTTTTTACCAAGCGATTCAGGGCCGAGGCGACTTCGGCCGCTGCGCTGAATCACCCCTCGGTCATGAGGGTTTTTGACTGGGGTGAGTCAAATGGTACTCCGTATCTGGTACTCGAATACCTGTCAGGTGGATCCTTGAGGGAGTACCTCGCCGGGGGTAAGGTGCTGGATGAACCTAGGGCGGCCGCACTCTCCCTCCAGGTTGCGCAGGGTTTGGCCTACGCACACTCGAGGGGTTACGTGCACCGTGATATGAAGCCTGCCAACCTCCTCTTTGACGAAGAGGCTAGGGTGCGGATCGCAGATTTTGGACTCGCTCGCTCGTTGTCTGAGTCGGCTTGGACCGAACCGATCGGCGTGCTCATCGGCACCGCCAAGTACGCTTCTCCCGAGCAAGCCAAGGGCCTAGATTCGACCGAAGCTTCGGATGTATATTCGATGGGGCTAATAATCTACGAGTCGATGTCGGGTAAACTCCCCTTCGTCGGGGATACGACCCTATCTACCTTGATGGCCCGGGTCGACGTGGACCTAAAGGCACTTCCCGAACATGGGAGGCTCGGGCGTTTGATCGAGGCCTGCTGCAAGGCCGATCCCGAGGAACGAATTACCGCTCCGGGGCTAGTGGGTGAGTTGGAAGCGCTGGTTAGGGTACTCGAGCCTCCCCGCCCCCTGGAACTTCATCACTTCTACGACGTACCCTCCGCCCAGAGCGAAATTGACAAGACCTCTCTCTTCACCCAGAAGACTATAAACGTGAGTTCCGAGGCGGAACTGGAACCGGTGGGGATAGGCGCAAGTGCGCCCGGTTCAAATTTCTTTGATCTAGAGGCATTTTCACAAACATCTCTGCTGGTTTCATCGGAGGTCTCGAACCCGCTCATGTTGAACGAGGGCGACACTACCGACCAACCCGTCAAGGAGGACCCAGCTAAGGTCAAAAAGAGGCGGAGTAGATGGTGGATGGCGCTGTGGCTCCTCCTTTTTGTAGTGATTCTCGCCTTTGCGGGTGCGGTGGGAACTGGAATTCTAAAGATATTCCCCCCGACAAAGGTCAAAATTCCAGCCGTCACCGGTGCTAGCTTTGCCCAAGCAAGCAGTCGGTTGAAAGCCCTCGGGTTGACTTCGTCCCTGGCGGGTTATGAATACTCGAAAACGCTACCCAAAGGTGAAGTGATCTCTGAGTCTCCCTCAGCGGGGGTAATAATCCCCGATACCACTCCCGTGAAGTTGGTCGTCTCAAAGGGACCACCCCCGGTGGTGCTCCCGCAGCTAAAGGGTATCTCAATCACCGCTGCAGAGTCGGTCTTACGGGAGAAGGGGCTAAATTACACAGCAACCAAGAGCTATTCGGAAACGGTGGCTTCGGGGATAATAATATCCGCCTCTCCTAACACCACCACGGTCCTCTACGGGTCGACCGTCTCCTTGGTCGTCTCAAAGGGGCCAGCACCTCGAAATGTTCCGAACCTCGTCGGTGATACTGCCCAACAGGCTACGAGCCAGCTAGGAAGTCTGGGGCTCGTAGCCAACATCATCAATGCATACTCCGACACGGTAACCGTGGGTACGGTTATGTCTACTAATCCATCTGCCGGACAGTTGGCGGCCAAAGGTTCAACTGTTACCGTTACGGTTTCCCAAGGGCCCCACCTGGTTCAGGTTCCCAATGTTCTTGGGGACACTATAAGCCAGGCTCAGACCGCCCTGACTAATGCGGGCTTGACCGTAGCTAACATCTACGGTCCATCGGGGGCGACCCATGCTCTGGGAACCGACCCCTCGGCCGGCACGACCGTTCACTATGGGTCTTCGGTAAACCTCTACGTCTTCTAGCGCTTTTAGTGACTTGACGTGGTGGTCATTCAGTCATTTCTTTTATCTGCTGTCCGATGATATCTGCGCCGCTTTGTGGCATCGCTCCTTGGAGCGACATCAGCTTGGTCATGTCGCCGGTGACCCTAATTTTGCCGGCCATAAACGCCTCGATTCCCGCCTGTGGGTTCATCTCTACAAAGAGGGCCTTAGCTGTTGCATAGTCTAAGGCAATGGTGATGTCGGGATTGTCTAGTTCACCTATCTCCATGTCCAGAAAACCTTGGCTCGTGTCGACGTAGATATGGAGCTCTCCTTCACCAAAAGGGATTTCGGTGACTATCTGGTTCATTCGGATATTGGTTGCAATAGCCGGTTCCTCTTCAGAATGGCTTTGACGCAATCTTCTCGCCTCTTCGATCCACTCTGGACTGAGAAATGGAAACTTTACCAATTGTGCTCCTTTTCGACTACCTCTGATTCGACTATCCCCGTCGGTGTTAGCCTACAGCGAGAATTGCTTGAAATTCGAGGTGCGCCTGATAATCGACGTTATGGACGTCCATATGGACGTCCATATTGACCTCTCTATTGGCGACTGATGACTTCCGGTTCACCTATTCGATTTAGGGTTAACAAACCAATGGCCAACTGGTAAAGCTACCAGTTGGCCATTGGGAGATTCATGATCTGACTAGGAAGTTAGCGATCCTTCGTCCTAAGTCTCGCCTTTCTGCTTCGGAATGGGATCAGCAGCGCCATGCCAACTATCCCTATGCCAGATACTAAATACCACCAGTATGGGGATGCCCATGGTTTGCCGGTATGGACTGACGGTACGGTCACCGTGCTGGGCTGTCCAGTCGTGGGCGGTGAACTGCTTGGGGCACTTGGGGCACTTGGGGCACTTGATGCCGAAACTACCGCCGGAGTCGTGCTAGCAGTTACAGAAATCGTCGCAACGTTGGAGGTGCTGGATGATGTGCCATCATTGACCACGGCTACGTTGCTCAATTGCTCTGTTGGAGTATTAGCTGCAGTAGCGACATTGATGATTATTGGTTCAAAGCTCGGGTTTGTAACGCTACTTGATGGATTGAAAGAGCAGCTGAGCAATTGATACCCGACCAGGCTCGACGATGCTATTGCACAACTCGCCCAGGTGGCATCACCTGTCGGTGTGGTCATTAGCCCGAGGGAGTAGGTCACTCCAGGGTAGCTGGTCAGCTTGTCGGTTACAGTTATAGGCGTGTCAACCGTGCCCGTTATCGATGCCCCAATCGTATATTCGGAGCTGGCGCCAGCAGCGATCGAAGCTGGCGTAGCCGACTTGACGATGGTTAGTACCGGCGGCGAAACCGATGGAGATGAAGGATTGGGCAGCACCGGTGGATTAGGTATTACCGGCGGATTAGGTATTACCGGCGGACCGGGTTGGTAATTCACCACAGCCGTAGACGTCGCAGTGACTTTGCTACCATCGGGGGCAGTTCCGGTGGCCGTACCGATATTTGTGATACTTCCGTTATCGACATT
>JABEUO010000216.1 GCA_013044415.1 Acidimicrobiaceae bacterium | reverse complement strand
TCGCCAGGTGGGTGTTCCTTACATCGTCGTCGCCCTCAACAAGGCCGACATGGTTGACGATGAGGAGCTTCTCGACCTCGTAGAGCTCGAGGTTCGTGAGCTGTTGAACGAGTACGAGTTTCCGGGCGACGACACTCCGGTGGTTAGGGTATCCGCCCTCAAGGCTCTCGAAGGAGACACCGCCTGGGCGGACAAGATCATCGAGCTGATGAACGCTGTCGACGACTCTATTCCAGAACCGAAGCGCGACGTTGAGAAGCCCTTCTTGATGCCGATCGAGGATGTCTTTACCATTCCTGGTAGAGGTACCGTCGTAACGGGCAAGATCGAGTCTGGAATCCTCAAAGTCGGAGACGAAATTGAGATCGTCGGTCTCCGTAATACCCAAAAGACCACTTGCACCGGTGTTGAGATGTTCAACAAGATCCTCGATGAGGGTCAAGCTGGTGACAACGTTGGCGCCCTACTCAGGGGTACCAAGAAGACCGATGTAGAGCGTGGTCAGGTTCTTTGCAAGCCTGGCTCGATTACGCCGCACACGGTTTTTGAGGCCAATGTCTACGTACTGTCGAAGGATGAAGGTGGCCGTCACAAGCCTTTCTTCAACAACTACAGACCACAGTTTTACTTCCGTACCACTGACGTAACCGGTTCGATCACCCTCCCAGAGGGAACCGAAATGGTTATGCCTGGTGACAACGTCGTGATGACGGTCGAGCTCGGAAAGCCGATCGCTATGGACGAAGGTCTCCGATTCGCTATCCGTGAGGGTGGACGAACAGTTGGTGCTGGAAGGGTTACCAAGGTCATTAAGTGATCGTTCTATTTGGGCCCGGCCCCGCAACAGCGGGGTACGGGCCTAATTTTTGCACAAAGGTGAAACGCTGAGATGGCTGATACAAATAGGCAGAAGATACGGATCAGGCTCAAGGCCTATGATCACGAGATAATTGACACTTCTACCAGGAAGATCGTCGATACCGTAGTCCGTACCCAAGCGCGTGTTATCGGGCCGGTGCCACTACCGACGGAGAAGCACCGTTACACGGTCATCCGGTCTCCGCACAAATATAAGGACTCGAGAGAACACTTCGAAATGAGGGTTCACAAGAGGTTGTTAGATATTGTCGATCACACTCCAAAGACGGTCGACTCGCTTCAGCGGCTAGATTTGCCGGCTGGCGTAGACATAGAGATCAAGATCCAAAACGTATAAAATGGCAGGGCTAGTCTCTTAGTCGGCTTAGACTGCTTAGGGCTTTCTCTAGGTCCGATTGTGCCCATTTATTGGGGACCTTTCGGCAAAAAAGGTTCGAGGCTCCGTCTGGTTTCAGGCGGAGCATTCGTGTGTCGGTTTGACGGCGCACAATGTAGCAAGGAAGTTTCGAAGATGGCTTCAAAAGCGATCGTGGGCGAAAAGGTCGGTATGACCCAGTTATGGGACGACCAGAATCGAGTCGTCGCGGTAACTGTGGTTAGGGTTGCACCCGTAAGGGTCCTCCGAACCAAGACAGAAGACCTGGATGGTTATTCTGCATTGCAGGTGACCTTTGGGTTCAAGCGTAAGGCGAGTCTTAATAAGCCCGACTTGGGGCAGTTTCAGAAGGCGGGCGTTGAGCCGGGTAAGGCTATTTTGGAACTGAGAATTGATTCGATTGACGGTTTCGCTCCGGGATCAGAGATCGATGCAAGTGCCTTTTCTCCGGGCGAGATTGTGGATGTTACCGCTATCAGCCGCGGCCACGGTTTCTCCGGTGGCATGAAGAGGCATAATTTCAAGGGCCAGGGCGCATCGCACGGTAATCACAAGCACCACAGAGCGCCAGGTTCAATTGGCGCGTGTGCTACCCCATCGAGGGTTTTCAAAGGTACTCGTATGGCCGGTCAGTACGGAAACGTCAAGGTCACCACGCAGAATCTAGAGGTGATCCAAGCCGACCCAGAGCGTCAGTTGGTGTTGATCAAGGGCTCGATTCCTGGCCCGAAGGGCGGCACCGTAGTAATTCGTAATGCAGCGAAGGGTGCTAAGTAGATATGGCCCAGGTCACCTTTAAAAAAGAAGTCGAGCTCCGCTCGGCGAGTGCGGAGGTAAAGGACTCATCGGGGAGGCTTCTTCAAAGTATTGAGCTAAATCCTGAGATTTTTGGACGCCCGCTCAATGTTCACCTGATGCACCAGGTCGTGGTAGCTCAGTTAGCTGGAGCCCGTTCTGGCACCCAGTCCACCAAGACCCGTGCAGAGGTGTCCGGTGGAGGAGCAAAGCCCTTCCGTCAGAAGGGAACGGGGCGAGCACGGCAGGGATCCACTAGGGCCCCTCACTATTCCGGTGGTGGGGTTGCACTCGGCCCAAAGCCACGCAGCTATCAGCAGAAGACACCCCGCAAGATGATCCAACAGGCACTCTTTTGTGCACTATCGGACCGGGCAGAGGCCAACAGAATCGTCGTCATCGAGGATCCGAAGTGGGAAAAGCCTTCAACTAAGGCCGCTACGGAACTCTTGAAGAACTGCGCTTTTGATGGAAATGTGCTCCTCGTGGTGGAGCCAGAGGACGAGAACTTGATCTTGTCTTTCAGGAATGTACCCGAGGTCGTGCTGGCCTTTCCATGGCACCTTAACGCCTATTCGGTTCTAGTAAGTGATTACATCGTCTTTACACGGAGCGCCTTGATCGGCGAGGAGATCGATGATTCTCCGAGGCTGTTGAGCGTTTCTGCCGCAGCTAGCTCCAGCGACCAGGAGGCAGAATGAGCGGCTTCGACCCGTATTCCATTGTCCACAAGCCGATCGTTTCAGAGAAGAGCTACAAGCTTATGGACGAGGGCGTCTACACCTTCATAGTCGCCGATTCGGCGACCAAGGTAGATATTCGTAAGGCTGTAGAGCAGCTCTTCGAGGTCCATGTCCTGGATGTGAATACCCTTGTCCGCAAGGGGAAGCGCAAGAGGAATAACCGCAAGGGTACCTGGAGTACCAAGCCTGATCGCAAGCACGCAATGGTCCGCCTGGCCGAAGGTCAGAAGATCGACATGTTCGAGAAGTAAGGGGCGCTTCAGATGGCAATTCGTAAGAGGAAGCCGACGAGTGCTGGGCGTAGGTTCCAGTCAGTATCGGACTTCTCTGAAATAACAAGCACTAAGCCCGAGAAGTCGCTTCTCGAGCCGATGTCCCGCAGCGGAGGTCGCAACTCCTATGGACGCAAGACGTCTCGGCATAGGGGTGGTGGACATAAGGTCCAGTATCGTCTGATCGATTTCAAGCGGACGAAGGACGGGATTCCCGCCAAAGTGGCGACGATTGAATACGACCCGAACCGCAATGCCCGGATCGCTCTGCTGCACTACGCAGACGGCGAGAAGCGTTACATTCTAGCGCCAGCGAAATTGTCGGTCGGGGATGCTATCGAGTCGGGACCAAAGGCCGACATAAAGGTGGGAAATGCGCTCCCGCTCCGCTTCATTCCCGTCGGTACGGTGATCCACAATGTCGAGCTTCGCCCTGGACAGGGTGGAAAGATAGCAAGGTCGGCTG
>JABEUO010000215.1 GCA_013044415.1 Acidimicrobiaceae bacterium | reverse complement strand
TCATCGCTAAGCCGAGCAAGCCTGTCATTCTTGGCAACGAGCATCGCGGCGGACCCAGCTTCGGTCTTAATTCCAGAAGCGACACCCCAATAGTAGAAGGCTAGACCCAAAATAGCGTCTACGACTAGGTCTAAAGGATAATGAATTAACCCTTTCCCGTGATTGTATGGAGCCCCGAAGGCGGCCGAGCCGAAGTAACTCATCAGGAGCATCGCCACCAGATAGCCGAAGAGCCAGATCGCAGCCTTGGCGGCTACACCGTCAACCTTATCAAGGGTAGTACCTGTCCTGGAGGCGACGATCGAATAGATGATCGCACCGACCAAAAGTGCCACGATCAACTTCCAGTCAATTCCCCAACCGGTCCAGTAGATGATCAAGGTTCCGACGATGAAAGCGATCGGCCCAATGACCGAAAGTCCGCTCAGCGTGAATGGCCTATGCGCATCAGATTCTGTCTTTCGTAGAACGGCCGCAGAAATAGGTCCGATCATGTAAGTAAAGACGGTCGCCGCCGAAATCACTCCCACCAAACTCTGCCACGATGGGAAGGGTAGCAGGAAGATGATGCCACCGATCAAGGTGACCAAAAGTGCCAAAAATGGAACAGAGGATTTAGGACTCAGCTTTCTAAAAGGCGCCGGTAGGTACCTATTGTTTGCCGAGGCATAGAGAACCCTCGCCGTCGAAGCCAAATAGACGTTTCCAGTACCAGCCGGTGAAACCACGGCATCAAAGTACAAAATGACCGCCAGCCAGCCCAATCCAATAGCCGAAGCCACCTGAGCAAATGGAGAGGTGAGGTTCAGACCCGCCCAACCCTTGCTTAGGCCCTTTGGATCAATAGCTGCAATGAATACGAACTGCAAAAGGGTATAGAGGACCATACCGATGGCAATTGCGGTAATAATCGCCCTCGGAACGTCCTTCTGTGGATTCTTAGCCTCGCCAGCTAGGTCAACCGCCTGCCTGAAGCCCAAGAATGCAAAGATGATTCCAGAACTCGCAACGGCCTTCAAGATACCAGACGTACCATATGGAGCGAAACCACCTGTGGCCGTAGCGGTGTAATTCCCCCAATGCTTGGCGATAAACAGAAATAGTAGGATCGTCAAGCCTGGTGTTAGGAATTTGAAAGTTGTAACTATCGTGTTGGTCTTAGCAAAAACCTTTACTCCATAGGAGTTGATAGCGAAGAACAGGATCAAAAGCAGCACTTCAATAATGAAACGCTCTAGAGATGATTTCGCTAAACTCGGAATGTAGTGCTCAGCGTACTGTACAACGGCTTCGGCTTCAATGGCCGCAACCGACGCGTAGGCCAAAAACGCTCCCCACGACATTACGAAGCCGACAAGCGGACCGTGGGTAAAGTGCGGATACCGCGCTATCCCACCCGCCTCTGGTGCCATACCTGACAGTTCTGCGTATACAAGGCCGATCAGCATGACGGCAATTCCGCCGATGATCCAGCCTACGACCGCCGCAGGGCCCGCATCATTTGCGGCGTATAGCCCTCCGAAAAGCCACCCAGAACCGATGATGGCACCGAGCCCCGCCATGGTGAGGTCTAGCCGACTCATAGCACGCTTGAGTACGACACCCCCCTCTGGCTGTGTGCTCATACACATCCCCCTTCTTGTTTATGCAACTAACTCATAAACCGCATTAAGCGGATAGCAGAAAGCTAGCACCTTTTTGAACGAGATAGAAGGATTTGTAGTAACAATCATGTTATCTGTGGTACTTTTTACCCGTCGGATCCCCCTTGGCCCTCCTTCCTAGGCCTAAAGTAAGTGCTGCTAAGTCAGGTCGTTTCCCTTTGTGCGCCTAGGAACAAGCCGGTAAGCATCGTAGACGCTGTCGAGTTTTTTAATTGACACTAAAACCGAATCCAAGTGGGACGGATCGGCGAGTTCGAATTCGAAGCGCATCCTCGAAATCCGATCACTGCCGGCCTGCGACGAACTCGAAAGAATATTCACATGATGTTCAGCTAATAGTCGGGTAACGTCAGCGAGCAGCCTGGACCTGTCGAGGGCTCTGACTTCGATCGTCGTAGCAAAGACCCCAGTATTCGCCTTATCCCATTCGACCTCGATGAGTCGCTCGGTAGAACTTGCAAACAGTGACATCGCGTTCGGACAGTCGCTCCTATGAACCGAAACCCCACGCCCGCGGGTAACAAAGCCGACTATTTCGTCTCCCGGTACCGGGCTACAACAGCGCGACAGACGGATCATGACGTCGTCTAAACCCTCGACATATATCCCCGCCGAACCGCTACGCCTGCGGGTGAATCTTGGGGCGTTGAGGCTGATGGGGAGCTGTTCGTCGGAGTCTCCTTTATGGAGCTCCTTAAGTAACCTCTGTACTACACCCTTGGCGCTAATGTGTCCTTCGCCAATTCCAGCTAAAAATGTATCGGTGTCACCGACGCCCATCATCTCGGCGAGTTGGGTCATCCCAGATGATGCGGTGAGCTTTTGCACTGGGAGACTCTCTTTGCGCAGCGCCTTGACCAGCTCTTCCCGACCGGTCTCGATAGAGTCCTCGCGGCGCTCCTTTGAAAACCATTGCTTGATCTTTGACCTTGCTCGAGCGGTCGCAACCACCTTGAGCCAGTCCCTAGAGGGTCCCGCATTTTGGACCTTCGATGTGAATATCTCGACGGTATCACCGCTACGGAGCTCAGAATCAAGGGGGACTAGGCGGCCATTGACCTTTGCGCCTATACAGCGGTGTCCAACCTCGGTGTGGACCGAGTAGGCAAAATCGATAGGAGTGGCCTTGGTGGGTAGAGTAATCACCCTGCCCTTTGGAGTAAAAACGTAGACTTCGTCTAATTCGAGGTCAAGCTTCAAGTTCTCTAGAAACTCGATCGGATCCGGTGTATCACGCTGCCAATCGACTATCCTTTGCAGCCAGATCATTTCCGCCTGGCTCGAGCCCTCTTTATATCCCCAGTGTGCTGCTACCCCAAACTCGGCCCTCTGATGCATCTCCTTGGTCCTGACTTGAACCTCGAGAGGATTTCCCGTCGGAAGCATTACCGTGGTGTGTAGCGACTGGTAGAGGTTAAATTTAGGTGCGTTTATGTAATCCTTAAACCGTCCCGGAAGCGGATTCCAGAGCGAATGGACTACCCCGAGTGCAGCCCAGCAATCCTTTTCGGTAGCGGTAATAATCCTTATCCCGATGATGTCAAATATCGAGTCAAAATCCTTTGACTTAAGGACCATCTTTTCATAGATGCTATATAGATGTTTTGGTCGCCCACTAACCTCCCCCTCGATGCCG
>JABEUO010000214.1 GCA_013044415.1 Acidimicrobiaceae bacterium | reverse complement strand
AGCTTCTTGGACAACAAGCTCGCAGTGATAGGGATTACCTTCGTCGTCCTAATGGTCATATTCTGCTTCATCGGGCCACATTTTTATCACACTGATCAAATCAACACTTCGTACAACATAAATTTGCCTCCGGGTAAAGGGCATCCCCTGGGGACGGACGAAAATGGTCGAGATGTCCTGGGACGGCTTATGGTTGGTGGGCAGAGTTCACTTGAGATCGGCTTTGCGGTCGCGATCATTGCCACCTTTATTGGGGTACTTTACGGTGCGATTTCCGGTTTTCTCGGTGGAGTAGTCGATACCGTGATGATGAGACTCGTCGACGTCATGTTAGCCATCCCGACACTTTTCATCCTGATCTACCTTGCATCGATATTCAAGCCAACTATCAAGCTTCTGATAGTAGTTATTTCCTTAGTCTCCTGGCTAGGACCGGCGCGCTTAGTTCGTGGAGAAGCGCTGTCCTTGCGTGTCAGGGAGTATGTAAAAGCCGTCAGGGTCATGGGCGGTGGAAGTAGACGAATTATTCTCCGGCATATCATCCCCAACACGATTGGGACGATTGTTGTCAATGCAACCTTCCAAGTCGCTGACGCAATTCTCGTAATGGCTAGCCTGAGCTTTCTCGGGCTGGGAATCCCGCCACCCGCAGCAAACTGGGGCGGAATGTTGTCAAACGGAGTCAATTTCATCTACGACGGGTATTGGTGGCTGATCTACCCAGCCGGACTGGCGATTGTGATCACCGTAGTGGCTTTCAACTTTATAGGAGACGCATTACGGGACGCACTTGAGGTGAGGCTCCAGAAGCGATGAGGAGACTCGAAGCTTAATCCTGTATCGGAGACAGCTTGGTAGCTTGCTGTCTCTGCTCGATTAGGAGATTGGCGACGTAAGACGACAGTCCGAAATGGGCAGTACTGGCAGTTGTGAGTCTATATATCGAGGTGGTGTCGATTTGGTCCTCTGCGATTGCCTTGAGTGCTATATCTCGAGTTGTTTCCAACTCCTTGGCTGGCGTTGCGGTAGAGTTCCAATATGGTGGCGGGGACCTTCTATGGTGGTCACCGACGGGTAGTTACGGGGGGCCACTTCACCCAACGAGCGGCGGGAGGGGTATTTGCTCTGGTATTTGCTCTGGTCTTTGTGGGCTTAGTGAAGACGAGATCAACTGGGTGAAACCTCCGGTTTTCCGATCTACATCTGTACCGAGAGTCAACCGAGTAGTTTGAGGGCATGTTAATTTTCAAATAGCCGTCGGTCTCATTGCCTAAGCGCGAGAAACGGTATGATCGCCCAAGAATGGGTTTGGGCGATCCTTGACCAGCTTTTGTACTCCAGTGACACGGCGTTAACCATTTGATTATGCTGGGTCTGCGACAGGACTTGTGATGATTTGTCGCAGACTGCAGCGGGATAGTCCAGTTACGCCAACGTTGTCGCCTTTGAGAGGTCGATCGGAGTCTCTAGCGGGAAGTGACACGCAGCCTGGTGGTCGCCACCAAAGTCCTGCATCGGAGGCTCCTGTTCTGCGCAAATTTCCTGGACAAAGGGGCACCTGGTCCGGAATCTGCAGCCAGAGGGAGGATGGATTGCCGAGGGTATTTCTCCCCGGACGATCTCCCTCTTTTTAGTCTTCTCAATTTCCGGCTTGGCTACCGGTACGGCACTGAGGAGAGCTTTGGTATAAGGGTGGGCCGAGCGGTTATAGATGCTGTCGCTGTCTCCGATTTCGACGAGTTTCCCAAGATACATGACGCCGACCCGGTCTGCTAGGTAACGTACGACGGAGAGGTCGTGAGATATGACCACGTAGGTCAGATTATGGAGGTCTTGCAGATCCTTCATTAGATTAAGGACTTGAGAGCGGATAGAGACGTCGAGGGCGGATACTGGCTCGTCGGCAACTATTAGCTTCGGGTTTAGGGCCAGTGCCCTCGCAAGGCCTATTCGTTGTCGCTGACCTCCAGAGAATTCGTGTGGATATCGGTCCATCGACTTGTCTGACAGCCCGACTTCCTTCAGCAGCTGGGAAATTCTTGCCGTACGTTCACGAGCCGTACCGGTGGAGTTGATTCGAAGGGGCTCTTCGAGAATGGTCTTGACCCTCATTCTTGGGTCTAGGGAGGCGTAAGGATCCTGGAACATGAGCTGTAAATGCTTACGTTCTGCCCTCAGCGTGCTTCTAGACAGAGCGGCGAGGTCTTTCCCTTCAAAGGTGATGGAGCCCTCGGTCGGCTTTTCAAGGGCGACCATCATCGAACCAGTCGTGGTCTTTCCACAACCTGACTCACCGACCAAGCCCAGGGTATCACCTTTGTAGACCACGAGGTTCATGTTGCTCACGGCTTTTAGAGTCCCGACCTTGCGCTGAAGGACCATTCCCTTGGTAACTGGATACTCCTTCGACACATGCGAGAGGATCATCAGGGGAGTTCGAGAGGCTTCATTTTGCACGATGCTCTGCTTTGCTTGCGCGGGAACCGAGGGAGCGGGGGCCTCTGGAACGATGGCTTCACCTTTATTTCCGACCGGGAAGAAGCAAGAAAATGCGTGGAGGTATCCAGGGGGAGTTGACAGTTCCGGCTCGTCTAGCCGGCACTTGTCGGTGGCGTATCTGCATCGAGGCGCAAATCGACAGCCGACGAGTTCGTTCGAAAGGTCCGGCGGTAGTCCAGGTATCGAATAAAGGTGTTCCTCGGATTTTTCTTCAATGTCAGGGATTGAAGCGAGAAGTGCTTCGGTGTAGGGATGATGGGTATTCGCAAAGAGATCCATCGTCGACCCGACCTCGGCGACCTTTCCAGCGTACATCACCACGACTCGATCCGCCCTGCCGGCGATTACTCCCATATCATGCGTCACGAGCAACATTGCCATGTTCAACTTGGTCTTGAGTTGATCTAGCAATGCGAGTATCTGCGCTTGAATTGTTACGTCAAGTGCGGTGGTCGGCTCGTCGGCGATGAGCAACTTTGGTTCACATGAGAGAGCCATCGCTATCATCACCCTCTGGCGTAGTCCGCCGGAGAGCTGGTGAGGGTAGTCCTTGAGGCGTTCCTTCGGCCGCGGCATACCAACTAGGTTGAGTACCTCTTCGGCTCGATCCAGCGATTCCTTTCGGTTCGCTCCGCGATGTAGGCGAACCGTCTCGGCAATTTGGTCGCCAATTGTTAAACATGGGTTCAAGGAGGTCATCGGATCCTGGAATATCATGCCGATATCATTTCCGCGAATCTTTCGCATATCCTTTTCGCTGGCGTTTGAGAGCTCTTTGCCGTCGAAGTTGACACTTCCCCCGGCGATGTAGCCTCCCGGAGGGAGCAGCCGCATGATTGACATCCCGGTCATGGTTTTTCCACAACCGGATTCTCCGACAAGCCCCAGGGTTTCTCCGGCAGATATCGAAAAGGACACCCCATCTACAGCCTTAACTTCGCCCTTGCGAAGCCTGATATAGGTCCGTAGGTCCTTTACGTCCAACATGGCCAACTGGTGCCTCCAGAAAGATCAAGTTACCTGCGTAACTACTGTCGTGGCCTACAAGTGGCCCTCCGAGATCTTAGCCGAGTTTTCAGCTGGACAATGGAGATTGGCAGAACCTTTAAGGTATGGATTGAGGGGGTTGCAATCCATTTGAGATTTTCTCTGGAAGTCTTGCTAATCGTCCCAGCTAATTAAGAGACTTGGCGCTAAGAATAGTTGCAGAGGTTCGAAGCCCCCTTAGATCCTCCCTCCCAAGGAACTTGATGCCAGCCCATGCCAGCCGGGCTGGCATCAAGTCTTTAAGGGTTATTCTTTGTGGCAATCTGATGCCCCTCATAAGGATGGCCACGGTGTTTATTACGCACACGTTGAAGCGACGCTACCTAGGGCCAGGTAGCGGTCGTGGAGTTGCGAGAATATTTACAAATCAAATGCCGAATTTGGAAACTAAAAGTATGATGCTTATTAGAAATTTCTAGGTCTATTTGCCCCTTGAAGTTCCGAGAGCACCGTTCGCTTTGGTGATTGCCAATAACTTAGGCGAACGGTGCCGCACGTCGTCCTGGATTCCCGCTGATGGGTGGGGAGGAGCGTTGCGAGGTTGAGGCGACGCTCAATACCCCCTAGGATATTGCTGGTTAGCTGTGTTTGGTTTCAGTTGGGTAGGTAGTGGTAAAAGATAAGGCCGTTATTTCAAAAAGAGTCGTGACTCTAGCAATAGCGGCAACTACCGCTGGAACGCTCCCAGTGTTTTTGACCGGGGCTTTGTCAGTGCAGATCAGAGCGTCTTTGCACCTCAATAAGGCCGCAACTGGGATGCTCGTTGCACTATTTTTTGCTTCGGCTACGGTAACCTCTCTCACCTCGGGACGATTGGCCGAGAAGTATGGTAGTGAAAGCGTAATGAAGGTCGCCACTGCGCTTGCTGGTATCAATCTTGTCGGCATAACCCTTTTTGCGTCGAACTTTGCTTCGATAGCTGTATTTCTGGGAATCGCTGGTTTGTCCAATGGAGCACTGCAGCCTTCGGTGAACATGTTTGTAGCAGGGGCTATTCCGCCTTCTCGGCAAGGCTTTGCATTTGGTATAAAACAGGCGGCGATTCCTTCGGCGACCCTCCTCGCCGGCCTAGCCGTGCCGCTCGTTGCCCTAACCATTGGATGGCGATTTGCCTACTTTTTCGCGGCA
Source organism: Acidimicrobiaceae bacterium (assembly GCA_013044415.1). Classification (GTDB taxonomy): domain Bacteria; phylum Actinomycetota; class Acidimicrobiia; order Acidimicrobiales; family Acidimicrobiaceae; genus JABEUN01. The sequence goes on along the minus strand of JABEUO010000214.1, from coordinate 6,370 downwards.
GTTTTTGCATTCATTGTCTCGGCATTGGTTCCAAGGCGTGCACCGGATCGAGTTAGCGCTACGAATCCCCTCTCATCGTCTGAGGATTTTTCGGTAGCACCTCTCGTGATGCTCGCTTTTGCGATGGCGCTCGGGGCAGGAGCCGCAAATGCAATGGGCGCATACTTGGTGGAGAATGCGGTACACGTAGGTTTCAATCCAGGCGATGCAGGATTGCTGGTGGTCGTCGGGTCGGTCTCGAGCCTAGCAGCTCGACTTTATTCTGGGCATAGGGCCGATCAGAGGGGCGGCGGTCACTTTAAGGTTACGGCGGTAATGGTAGGGATCGGGGCACTCGGTTACGTAATGTTCTCATTCCAGGCGACCGTGTTATTGATTCCAGCGACAATTGTTGGATATGCCGCGGGTTGGGGTTGGAATGGATTGTATAACTTCGCCGTGATTAAAAATCATCCAAATGCGCCGGGTAGGGCAACGGGCATAACCCAAAGCGGCGCGTATGTTGGCAGCGTTGTGGGTCCTATAGCCTTCGGTATTGTTGTCCAGGATTTATCCTTCTTGGCGGCGTGGGTTGGCGCTGCTACACTGGCTGGGCTCTCGTCAGTCTTCATGGTTGTCGGAAGAAAAATGTTAATAAAGTCGCGCCATACTCTTAGCCCCGGTTGAGCTGACCCCAGGCGTATTCCAGAATTTGAGCCCTTCCTGCGGACAGATCCGGGGGACTTCTGGCTCGGGGAGCCTGGGTACAGTCCTGACCTTAGGGTCATGTTTCGTCGGTACCAGCGGGGTTGAGGCCAGGGTGCAAGGCAATCAGGGCAAAAATGCCGAGGTACACACGTGGCCCCTGGGACAAGTTGGCTCGGGGGAATCCCCGATCCCTAAACAAATGCATCGCGGAAGTTATCCCATTTCAAAGCGTGGCATAGCCTTCATTTGGACCGTTTAGGCATACTTTTGTCCGCAGACGGTTAGTCGTTTCTGGAGCGGGAGTGCTGAAAACTGCCCGGAGTCGATGATGAGGGAGGCATTTCTGATGGATGGAAGCACGCTCCGATTCGGCGTCACTTTCTGGGGAAATGGTCACAATTGCTAAGGGAACAAGGATTGCCCGGCCTTTGGTGTTCGACAGTGGGTGATAGCAACGCCGTATAGTCAAAGTGCTCAATGGGTGGCCTTTCGGGTCGACCGATTTCTGCAGCGAGTTAGTGGCGAGGATCAGCTCTTCGAAATAATTCAAGAAAAATAGTTCAAAGGCAAAAAATGAGAGGCGCCCCTTCGAAGGGGGGGGTTCTTCGAAGGGGCGCTATTGCGTTGCTGTTAAACAATATGCCTCGTTTAAATCGTAAAAGTGGAGTGAATTTAGACCTTACTGCCAAGGACTAAAGTCCCGGATAGTCTTGGGCGAGGCCGGTTGTCAAGGGACCAAAAAGCCCAAAGGTTCATTAGCGGGATTCAATGAAGTATCGGAACTGTCTCGAGATTTGAAAGCCCTTTGGAGAAGTTAGTTTCCCGGTGACATTTTGATCTGTGTTTTTGTTCCGGGAGTCCGTCGTCGCTGGATACAGAGATCTATAGAGCCCCGCTTGGCTTGCCGTCCCCAGGATTGGTTCAGCTAGCTAAACGATTTAGATATCCGCAACATCTGTTGCACCTTTCGAGGCTCGGCAAGCTAAATGGCATCATGGCCTCCACTGCCCGGTCTTCGAACTGAAGGTGTACAACTTAGGTCTTGAGGACACAGTGGCTAATAAGGGCCTAATACCCGTCGATTGGCCCGGAAGTGAGGTCAAGAGCTATTTATCTCGATTGGGGTTACCCGTCGATCAGGTTGCATTTTGCAAAGCAGGTAAAGCGACTTTGAGTAGATTAGTGGAGGTCGATTTAGCCGACCTGGTAACTGCGCTTTTTGATATTTTTTTCCCTATACATCAACTGGTCGGCTTTTTCGATCAAGCCGGCAATGTCGGGATTTGGACCTTTGGTGCTGGCGATGCCGATCGAGGCTGAGATGGAAGCCCTCGCAAGGCCATGACGCAAACGGGCAAGGAGCATTTCCGCTCCGGCCTGGTCTGTTTCGGGGGCGAGTATCGCGAATTCATCACCTCCCAGTCTCGCAACGGTGTCGGTCGACCTGCAGGTGTCCTTAATGATTTGGGCTGCATGAACTATAAGCTGATCGCCTTCGCTATGACCTTTGGTGTCGTTAATAACTTTCAAACCATCAAGGTCAATTATTGCGACCGTTGTGCTCCCCATGTATCGTAACGCTCTTCGTTGTTCCTGCTCAAGTGCCATGTTAAAACCAGCTCGATTGGCCAATGAAGTTAGCGGATCGGCGGTCGCCATAATTTCCGCCCTATCTATCCTGCCCCGGAGCATATCGAGCTCTTGCGAAATTGAATTTGAGGCGGCAGCAAATTTGGCTAGAATGGCCATCATTCCAGCGGCACCCGCCAGGGATGTCTTTAGTGGATTTAGCGAGCATAAAACGAGATAGCGGTTGCTTTCAAACCTGGAAGTAACTAGGGCACGTATCGGGCCGAAGCTAAATTGCCCATTTACGATTTGCGCCGACTTTGCGCCAGTCCACTGCTTTGCAATCACGCTGGTATCTACCTGTAGGGTGTCGACGTCGCTATCATCTCTCGAATTCATTCGACGCGATTTTCTCCGGAGGATTTCCGGAGAAAATTCCAGTGGGAGTTCTACCGAATCTCCCGAAATGACCAGATCAGGACAGGTTCGACATAGGCCTACCTTCAGATACCGACCACTAGGGCTCGCTTCGAATATCGAGGTAGCTCCAGAAATCGACCTAACTGAGTCGAAGGACTCAATAAGCCGAGCCAAAATTGGGTCTGCGGTGAGGAAACCATCTTCCTGGGTCTCCCGCCTGACAGAGTGCATTTCTCTATTGTAATTACACTTCAGTCTCCCTGCTAAACATTTAGTCATTTTTACTAGCCCGCTTGGATGAATTTTGCCTTTTGGCATGCTCCGTCTTGGCTGAGGCGAACTCGGGAGTTGACGGGGACCCAATAGTAACCGGGAAGTCAGTTTTGCATTTCAACTGCTCCGGTAAGTTTGATGCTACCTATTCTGCCGTTAGGCCATCGCAGTGCTCTGACCGACCTACGATATTTGCTACCCTAAGGGCCATCTCCGGCAACAGTTTATGCTTCTGATCTATGATCTAAATAGTCGGCACCTGGTCGGCGAAAGATTCCGAGGTCCTCAATGGGTTTTGTCACCTAGTAGGAATCGATGGATTGGCCAAGTTTAACCAGGACAAAGAGTTCTATCGACTCGGGGGAGATTAATGAGTGGACCAGTGATATCGGCCGAGGGGATCGGATTGTCTAGGTCCGGTCTGGAGATTTTGTCCGGTATCGATCTAGAAATCAACTTGGGTGAGTTCTTGGTGATACTCGGTCCAAATGGTGCGGGCAAAACAAGCCTACTTAGGCTGTTGGCTGCAATTGATAGGCCCTCCTTTGGGAAATTGGAGATTTTGGGAGAGCTAGTCGGTCGAAGCGACATGAGGTCGCTGAGAAGGCGAGTTGGGAGTGTCTCGCCGGTTGTTTTAGATCGTTTCATAGGAAGTACTAGTGCTTTTGAGGTCGTTCTAACTGGTACTTCGGGTGATTACGCACCTTATTGGCATAGGTACTCGCAATTCGACCTGGATGCAACCACTGAACAGCTTCGCAGAGTTGATCTTCTTGATCGAAAGGAGACCCGTATTGATAAGTTATCGGCCGGTGAAAGGCAGAGGCTTCTGCTTGCAAGGGCGCTGGTGGGGGAGCCGGAGCTTTTGATTCTGGATGAACCCGCCGCAGGGCTAGATTTTCCTGCTCGGGAAGACCTCTTAGAGATCTTAGGCGGTGTAATTGATACGGATAAGCGGAGGCCGGGTTCGGTGGTTATGGTGACCCACCACGTCGAAGAGATTCCGAGGGCGGCGAACAGTGTCTTACTACTTAAATCGGGAAAGGTTCTTGTCAAGGGTAGGGTAAACGACGTCCTTTCCAGCGAGAACCTCTCTAACACCTTTAGCAGGGACGTAGCCATCAACACCATCGGCGGACGCTTCTTTGCTATTGCAAATTCAAGTGGCTCATCTGTAGACGGACTTTTTTCCTAAATTTAACTGGTAAAAGGTCGCAAGGGCGGTCGATTATGAATCGACTCGGCGAAGGTCCGTTTTATAACGCTTCGCATTTTCCACATACAGATTCACCGAATCGAGAAATTCGCCTTCTCCCACTTTGTCCGCAAATATCTTGGCTGGAATGCCTAGGGCCATAGCGTGGCTAGGCACGTCTGTATCGTTGGTAACCACGGCATTCGCGCCTACCAATGAGTGCGAGTGGACTCTGCAGCGGTGCAAAACTACCGATCCGGATCCAACGAGTGCGTCGTCCTCGATTATGCAACCTTCAAGGTGCACTATGTGGCCTATGACGCACCTGTCTCCAACTATGGTTGGAAGTTCGGCCGTAGCGTGAATAACCGTTCCGTCCTGAATTGAAGTGTTCCTACCGATCACTATTCGCCCATAGTCACCGCGTAAAACGGCATGGGGCCAAATTGAAGATCCTGGACCTATTTCGACGTTCCCTATTACGACGGCGTCGGGATGGACGAAAGCATCAGGATCAACTTTGGGTTCAGAACCACCAAGCGCATAGATAGTCATAGGTGAAAACCTTAGCAATGACAAACGGGGCGGGGTGCCATTTGCTTACCCTCTGAAACGGAGGGCTGCTCGGCTAGTGGCAAAAAATAGTGCTGCCACTAGTGCGGAAGACGCGACTATTGCATCTCCAGACCTAAGAGGTAGGTCGATGAGGGTTGGTACTAGTGCGCCAGCTACCCATGCCACCTGGAACCGCATCTCGTACTTTGCAAATATCCTTCCATGTTGATCCTGGGAAATATGATGCTGGACTATTGCATCGAAGGACAACTTGCCCGAGGCCGCCACCCATCCAACGATTAACGCCAGACCAACCTGGGACGCTATGTTGGCGAAGTAAGCGGCAACGATGGCACAGACGGTTTCCACTACCAAGGCGGCGAGAAGAAGCTGTTGCTCGCGGATGATCAACCGGACTTTCGGTGTTGTGGCCGTCGCGAGAATTGCACCGGCGGCCGATGCGAGAAGGACGAGGCCATATTCGTAGGCGCTGGAATTGGCCCTTTTTAGGGAGAACGCGATAAGAAAGGTGAAAAATCCAACGCCCGAGCGGAGTACTGCCATAGCTGCAGAAGCAAGGAGTGTCGTAGAGTAGCCATCACCAGTTGGTTGGTTCTTGGTAGGTCTATTTTGGCCTGGTTCTTCCTGGAGCAGTTTATCTTCGACTACCGGGTCACGCCTTGTAATCGTCCGATCCAATTTGCGAGCCTCTCTTGCCAGTACGGAAAGTTCTCCAAGCATCAGGATGAGCGGTATGACCTCAATTCTGAGGATCCATGGTGCTCCGATGTGGGGAATTTTTAGTAAAGTTGCGCCGAAAATGCCTGCGACTATGCCGACTCCGGCTCCCAGCATAGATAATTGGGAGTTTGCCTTCACTAGAATTGAGGACGGCCCAATCGGTTTTGAATCAGTCTGCGACATGTCTACGCCGTACCCGAGTAGTTCCGGTACTAGGGCGGCCTTGGCTACTAAATACAGCTTTGAGGAGATGAGAACCGCTAAGGCTAGCGGAAATATCAACATAGAGTGGACATTGTTTGCCATGGCCAACGCAGCAGCTATTCGCACTATGGCCGAGATTAGAAGTACTAGCCGCCTAGCGATCTTGCCGCGATCTAAAGCGGGCGAAAGGATCGGTGAAACGATGGCGAAAGGTGCCATCGTAAGAGCCAGGTAGAGGGCTATCTGAGACTTGGCCGCCCCCGGGGAGATTGAAAAAAAAAGGGTGCCAGCTAGCGCGACTGTAGTAAGGGTGTCCGCTGACACTGAATAGGCGTGGATCCGCCGCAACGATCCCAGTGGAGACCCACGATCGAAATAGATAGCAAAGTACTCAGAAAGCTGATCTTTCGTAATGCTGAATCTCGGCCCTTCCCTCACTCTTTCATGCTAGAAGGACTTAGGGGCTACTCTTTGTATGCCCTGATGTTAACTCGCCAGAAGACTGCGGACCAAAGGTATTCAGTGCAGCATTCCACCTTCCACGGTCTTCCCCTCTCCTTGGAAACCTAGCAATATGCCTCTTCAATCCGCTGCCAGTCGTTGTATTTTGAACCAACGGGAGCGCAGTCCCCTTCCGTAAGGGAGGGGTCAAGCGACCTAATTCTTTTTCGGTCTACCTGATTTACGGCTAGGGAGTTTCTGGTTTTCTATGTACTGTTTCACCGT
>JABEUO010000039.1 GCA_013044415.1 Acidimicrobiaceae bacterium | reverse complement strand
TGAGGCCTGACGTCCAGGTTACCGAGCAAGAATTGATCGAGTTTTGTCGCGGTCGAATCGCTCACTATAAGTGCCCTCGATCCGTCGAGTTTCGTGACACCCTGGCCCGCACCGCAACTGGCAAGTTGCAGAAGTTTAAGCTTCGCTCCCCGTACTGGGAAGGCCGAACGAGAATGGTTAACTAGTACCTAAGCCGGATATCAGAGGTCGGTGATGAGCTTAAACTCTTCGCCGGCCTCTTTTTTGTTCCAGCGAAGTGAGACTGCCTCTGCTTGGTGCGCTACGGTATCGGCAAGTTGAGACATCGCAGAGTCTGATACCTCCCCAGAAATTCCCAGCGTACTTTCGTATTGAGACCGATGCTGAAGGAGTGCCGTTACCTTAGAGTCGAGGTAGTCCCCGGTGGTTTCGAAGTGATCTGGCTCGTCAGCTTCCCACAGGAGAAGCGCATTTGGTCGGTGCCTTGGTAGCTTATGTTCAGGGAAAAACAGCGGATCTCGTGCCGCGACTATCGAGTCACAGGTGATCCACCCGGCGTTTCGGTGGTCTGGGTGTAATCTGTACCGCTTGAACGGGTCGTGACCGAGGATTACTTCGGGCTTAATTCGTCTGATTAGGTAAGCAACTTCGGATCGTTCCTTTGGCGTTGACTCCAATTCCCCGTCGATTCTCCCGAGGAAATGTACTTCGGCGGAGGGCGAGATTGTCCTGGCAGCTTCGATTGCTTCAATCCTGCGTGTGTCGGCTAGTTCGCCCGCGTCCCTATGCTCGTCCCAAGTCCCCTTTGAACCATCAGTGAGAATTAGGTAGTGGATTTTGCAGTCTTCTCGAGCCCACTTAGCGAGTGTTCCACCGCAGCCAAATTCTATGTCGTCGGGATGTGCTCCAATTGCCAGGGCGATAGCTGGCGTCGGCATGTCAGCGGTGGTGGGTTGGTCTTGCACCTTTAGATAGGTTGCTAGGTTGGTCAAGTTCGGGTTCTCCTTTTATTTGCCGCAGTGCGGACTAGCTGGTCCATCAGCTTGAGGTAGTCGAAGCCACGCGACTGTGCCAAGTCCAGATCCTCGCGGTCGTCCAAGTCCAATGCCAGTAGCGGATCCTTCACCACCATTGGCGCCAGTGAGCGGCTAAAGGCCTCCCGGAGATGGGCAGAGTACGAATTTTCTCCGAAGTGGAATCTGAATCGGCCCGCTGCGAGGGACAAAACCGGCAGCGCTATTGCGTTAGTTCCAAGCAAGTGTCTATCTGGTGCGATAACAATTTGGTTGCTTAGCGCCAGAAAAGAGAGGTCTTTAGTGAAGGGAAGGTCTGAATGCGCCACGACGACGTGGGTAAAGTTTTCTAGTTGAAGTCTAAGTAGCGATACTTCCAGGGATTCATTGAGAGACAAGCCTGGATTGAAGAGGGTTCGATAACCGAGATCGGTTGCCCACTTTCTTATCGACAGGGATTCACAAATGACGTAGGGTACAAGCTTGGGAGACGAATCTAAAACCGCAATAGCGAGGGCTTGAGAGAGCCTTGATCTAGTTTTCTGGTCAAATGTATCCGCTAAACGTGTTTTGGCACTGTTAAAAGGCTTTAATGGTACCGCTAGGGCGGCCCTAAAGGGATAGCTTTTAGTGTCTGCTCCTATTGGAATCATCAAGTCGAGACTAAATGAGATCTGGGAGCGGGGATACCATTAGTTGGTGGGTTCGGTTGGTTTGGGGCGTACGGTCTGGTGAGCAACGAAGATAATCGGTTTGGTGATGAACCGGATTCCATGGGGGATATCTCTGCGGGATTACTCGGGCTGTTTAGGAAGAATGGCGTCTCCCAGGAGACTCTGAGGAAAGCCATCGAATCCGACTCTCTCCACGTGCTCGCCGTAGACCTGCTTCTTGGTCCGCCCGGAGAGCTACTCAGTGTCGCTCAAGTCGCCGAAATATCCGGGATAGATAAGGGGGTACTTGTCCGCCTGTGGAGGGCTCTTGGTTTTACCGATCCCGTGGACCAACAGCCCAGCTTTCATGAGATAGACGTAGAAGCATCTACTGCTTTTAGTGGCCTTTTGGGTTCGAATCCGGCCGACGTAGAGGTGGCAATCCAGTTGGCAAGGGTGATTGGCTCTGCCCTTGCACGGGTGGCGGAGGCGGAGATACTATCGTCGATCGGACTTAGAGAAATTAATCGACCTGAGCGCCGGCTAAGTAACCTCGAGGTAGCCGAGAGGTTTTCAAACTACGTCTCCCAAACGGTTCCCACCGTTCCGAAACTCCTGTCTTACGTGTGGCTTCGGCACTTACATGGAGCGAGTAAGCGGCTTTTGATGCTTAGGCAGCAAGGTGAAGGAGTAGAACTCGCACAATTTGAATTGACCGTTGGATTCCTTGACCTGGTGGGATTTACGGTTTTGTCCCAACAGTTGGAGACCGAGGAGTTGGCCAGTCTAGTAAATCACTTCGATGAGGTTTCGCACGATACGGTAACCGGACTGGGCGGAAGGGTGGTCAAGATGATTGGCGATGAGGTTATGTTTGTAAGTGAGGACCCTGAGGCGGCGGTAGAAATCGCCATGACTCTACAGGAGATCTATTCGCAAGACCGGGAGATTTCCGAGGTGAGGGCGGGCTTGGCGCACGGGATGGTGCTCGCCAAGGATGGAGACTACTACGGTCCAGTGGTAAACCTTGCCAGCCGTATTGTGAACATAGCGACGCCAGGGAGCATACTGGTGTCCGATGAGGTCAACAAGAAGATAGCTGAAAAGGTATCGATTGATTCAAAAGCCCTCCAGCCTAGGTTTCTCAAAGACCTTGGCTACGTTCAGCTTTTCCGATTGAAGCGGTCACCCTCCGGCTAGGTGTGCGTCAGGGACTGGGCTTAATTGCTGCAAGTTTCGCTATTCGGGTGATCAAAGGCGTCCGCGCATTAGGGCCGGGTAGGGTAGCTGAATGCCGGGTTTCACTCCTCGGTATCCGAGCGTTTCGCATCTGGGGTACGCAATGAATTACTGAGCGTCGGTGAGCGTATCTACCCGCGTGACTATGCCGATCTCGTGGACCACCCTGCCGAATTCTTAGGACCATTGCCGAATTCTTAGGACCATT
>JABEUO010000213.1 GCA_013044415.1 Acidimicrobiaceae bacterium | reverse complement strand
TAGATAAAGCTTTTTACCTCCTGGTTTCTTATAGGGCGAGTTCCCGTTCGTCCCCGGGAACCATTTCTGGCCGACTAGCGAACTGCGCCTAGATGATCCCGGCTAGATGATCCCGGCCAATTGACATAGCTTAGATCAATTGTTTCTACTGTTGTGGCGACTTTTGACCTAATGGATTAGTTAGAATGCACTCGGCGTGGATTGGGAGGTCCGGGATTGAGTCGGTTTGGAGCGGGAAGAGAAAATTATCTATTTGGTCCGCTAATGACAATTGGTGCTTTATTGCTAGGGGCAGGACTGGCGGCGTGTGGCTCCTCTAGCTCTGTGTCGAGTTCGCCTTCATCGGCTGGAGTATCGACTACTTCGACTACCGCGAGGTCGACTACTTTGGCTGGCCTAGATCTTTCCAAGCTCGGTTCATTGACCAATTACAGCGCAAAGCTAGTCAATAACAACATACTTACCCTAAGTTATCGAGTGCATTCCCCAAGCGACTGGGAGTCATTTGCGGGAGGACCAGAACCCCTGTCTATTAATATCGGTGCCTCGAGCTACGAACGGATGCCAAGTATTTCCGGGGGAGCGGTGAGCTACTCATGGAAGAAGGTTGGGCCCGCTGATCCTTATCAGTCGACGCCCTATCCCAGCGAGGTGAAGGGATTCATCGGCCTGACCCATGTTAGTGGTGCAACGCTGGTAAAGAAGGGTTCCTGCGTGGTGGACGGAATTTCTGGTCATCAATTTCAGTTCGTGGCAAAGGGCGGATCTATTTTTACCCTTAAAGCCCAGGCTTGCGTCGCAGACTCTTCGGGGGTTTTACTCAGCTTCGACGAAGGTAGCTCTGGCACCGAAGGACCAGTCGGCTACACCTCGGCTTTTGCGATAACCGGAGTAAACAACGTTGGTGTGATAACGGTTCCGTAGAGGTCGATCGAGTTAGAGCTAGATGCCAACCAACCAGAAAATGATAAGGCAATGACAAAAAGGCAATGACAAAGCAGTCTCTGGTTATTGGCATGCCTCATGATCTTCGAAGATCAAAGTAGAACAAGATTTGGCTTGACCTACTTATGGGTTCGCATTCCGTCCGTAGGGCCACCTAGCCTGAGGTTCGGCAGAACGACACTAGTAAGCCCTGTGTGTCGGTTATTGGGAGTGGGCGGATTCTAACCGACATCGCAGACCGCTTGCACCAGGATAGGGGTATGAGACAAGGTTCTTAAAGGATAAAACCTATTGCTAGGATCTCGCAATCAGTACCTAGTCATCAAGGGGTCGTCGCCTTTGTGCCTTTTGTATCGACGCTTTTCGTTTTTCGTCGAGACGATTCTGGGTTGAACCCCAGGTTGGTTTGGTCGGCCTACGGTTGCGTGGTACCCTTGCCGCCTTCTCTATTCTGTCCGTCAGAGTTTGATACGCTAATTTCCGATTCTGTGCCTGTGAGCGCTGGGAGGAGGCTACTACCCTGATTTCCGCGCCGTATCGAGCTGCGATTCGGTCAATTACGCTTTGCTCCCCATGGAGTTGTGATATGTCACAGATCAACTCCACTCTGGTGTCCGAAGTATTGACGTGCTGACCACCTGGGCCTGAACTCCTTGAGAAACGCCAAGTTAGTGCGGAAGGAGGTATTTTTATTCTGGAGGTGGGTGCAGACACCTTGAAACGGCTCCCTGGACATTTGAAGATCGACGTTATTCGGACTTGCCTACAGACTAGGGCTCGCGAATCACCGGCCTTGGTCCATCAAAATGTTTTGATCTCCGTTTTGGAATCAGGCCCCCGTTGACGCCTTACTCCTTTAGCCGCCTCCATAAGCCGTCTGCTGCTGGAGAGGGGTGGGAGCTGGAGGTTGACGCTAACTTCCCGCACATTGAGTATTCGAATTAGATGAGGAGATTGAACAGCCTCCAGACATTCCTCCCGGGACTATTTAGATGAACAACTCCTCTCTCCATCGCCACGTAATTGGGCCCGGAGGCTCATATTTTCCTAGGTCTTGGTTGACCACTGACCATTTTGACTCTGCGTTCTATTCAGCCTGGGTAGAAGCAATAACCCGGAAGGTCAGGAATCAGTCTGGAAACTTTGACGATTAGTTTCTTTGGACTAGGAGGTGACCGTTACCGACATTTGCAGGCCCAAAAAACGACCAATGAATGCTAGCTTCGGTCGCTGGGGTGCTCTTAGGAATGAAGAATTTCATTTGGTATCGCAGCTTGCCCCCGGGCGGTATCGAGCTTATTGAACTGCAGTTGAGGTGATACAACTGACCATGGCTAAAGCTCGAGTACTCCATGTATACCGGACACGGCGCAAGCCTCACGGTCGAATGGGCTGGATTGTAAAGATCAACCTCATAAACGAGCGTCGTACCCGCCTTGACCGTAGCCGGAAGTTTTAAGGTAGGAATGAGTCCGATTGTTGGCGGTGTGGGATATTGAGGTTCAGGCTTCGGCATAAAGAATGGAGAAACCCCTATGCCACAGTAGCTTGGGAGCCTTAGATTCCCTATGACCAGCTTTCCACCCATAGGGTAATTGATGAACAGAGTACTATAGATTTTTGGCGTTTGATCTACCGTTGCACAGGCCGCAGGAGCAGACACATAGAGATAAACGGACTTTCCGGCAGGTGTGTTCGCCACCTGTCCGAAGATGAAAGTCGCTCCTTTCCAGGCGGTTAAGTCGGGCAAATCTCTCCCTGCGGCGACAACATCCGGCGTCCCAGACATCAGACAAGCGGCATGACCGGTATTTCGAATTCTGATGATGACCCCACGACCAGATATTTGCGCCCCGAACCATGATACGTAAGCCAGGTTGGCGGAGTTGCACGGTGGCGCATCGGTTTGGGGTGGAGGAGCCGGAATCGGCGCCGGAGTGGGAGGAAGAGGAGATGGAGCGTCGATCCAGGGAATCAGACTCGATTTGACGACCTTATCAGGCTTTATCTGTGAGGGGACGGTCGTACAACTAGCAAGGACCATGGTGAGCACCATTGGAAGCAGCACAAGCGTATTTCGACGTAAGGGATGTCTGGATACCTTGAGAACCAGTTGGATCAATTGGCCCCATCCTGGTCCCATGGTTTCAACTATACATTGCACTAGCTGGCATTGACTATCCGTTGATTATCAGAATTGCTTCAATGGCCTTGGATTGAGAGCATCACCAGATCCCCGAGCCTGGAACTGCTTAGGGACAACCTTTTTAGTTGCCAGAGGGAGATCGGTCGGAATTTTGGGATATGACCGCGTTTTTAGCTCGGTTCTGGGGAACCGAGCTAACTATTAGTCTTCTGGAACCATCCAGCCGAGTTCCCTGTGTCTTGCTAGATGCCTGGGTGTCCAGGAGTGGGGCGTTTTTTGTACGAAGTGGTGTCGTGCTACATGGTAACTCGGGTCAAATCCGTAGAAGTTGCGCTGCATATGCGATAGTTCTTCGGAGCGGTATTGTGCAAGCGATTTTGCTGCTTCGTCTATGGCACGAGAAGATCGCTTGGCAGACAGCCGATCTGTGAACTCTGGCGAGCTGGCTAGGGCTGAGGCCCGAGCTTCTACTTGAGAGACAAATTCTGCAACGTCCTTGCCGAAGTGATCGTCGATGAATCCTAGGCGTTTTGCTTCTTGGACGCCGATTGGAAGCCGATTTTGCATAATCTGACTTGCTTGGTCTTCGCCTACACGTAGCGGCAGACGGTATGTCCAGAACTCAGATCCATACAGGTTGCCCATATTTTTGTAGTGTGGGTTTAGGATTACTCCACTTCGGGCCCAAACTTCGTCGGCGGCGAGGGCGAGGAAGGCACCACCGGCTCCAGCGTTGCCTTGAAGTGCCGACACGGTTAGCTGTCCATCTGTTTCTAAGATCGCTTGGCACAAGTCGTCCATCGCCTCGATGTTTAGCGAAGACTCATCGGATGGACTCTCCGATGCCTCGATCAAATTGAGGTCGAGTCCGTTGCTGAAGAAGTCGGAGCCCCCCATCAAAACGATCACTCGGGTCGGTCGACTACGTGCTTTGATATAAGCCGCTAAGAGGCGCTTGCAAGCCGTGGTGCCCATTGCGCCGTTATAGAAATCGAAGTGGAGGTAGCCTACGCTATTCTCCTCTTGATAGCGAATATCTCCGGACTCTTCAAGAAGCTCTGGTAGTTCGGCCGCTTCAGGAAATGCCAGTGCCGTCGGAAGCTTTATGCCCGGCCAATAATCTGACCGTTTGGCGTGGCCAATCCATATCGCACCGTCAGAAGTGAACTTGACTACACCGTCTCCCACGCGGCCTGCCAATTCTCCTGGAGATCCATGCCCGGCGAATTCATGGGCGTCAAATATATGACACGGTTTGCCGAATAAGGCGTCGAGTACACCCGGGAAGCTATCCGAGGCCCTGATCTTATTTAGCACGGTAGCGGTGTCGTCACTTATCCAGTCAATCGACCTATCTTCAGGCTTCATGACGGGACGAAGGCGACCCCTGCTCGATGCCTCATCTAGCGGAGTGGGTCTCCAGGTTCCCGAATTGTAATCCCCCACTCGCTCGACGGCGCGTAGAACAGCTTTGAGAGCGGCTTCGGTAACTTCGTTTCGATAGAGGCTTGACTTTGTCCCTTCTCGCATCGCAAAAGTTTCGGTCGCCCAGATCGGCCCAGCGTCCATCTCCGCCTCGGCCTGGAGCACCGTTACACCCCACTCCGACTCGCCTTCAAGGATCGCCCAGTCGATCGCCGATGGACCTCGATCGCCGACGATCCCGGGATGGACGACGAGGGTTGTGTAGTTCCGCCAGATCGACTCGGGTATCGCTCTTCGTAGGTAGGGTGCCAGAATGAGATGTGGCCTAAATAGCTCCACCGCTTCTTCTGTCACTCCGTCGTTGATGTCAAACTCAACCGAAAGGTCGTGGCCCAGACCGGAAAGTTCTATAAAGATCCTCTGGGTGAGACTGTTGAAGGTGTGGGTCAATAGGAGTATGCGCATGTCAGCAGATCCTCGGCAGCTGCTCGCCGGATAGCCAATCCACCATACGACGCCCTCCGAAGCGGGTTTTAATCTGGACAAAGCAGTTTGGGTCCTCCACTGCCTGACCGATTATCACCGACTCCTTTCCGAGGGGATGTGAGCGCATCGCCGTTAGCAACTTGTCGGCATCGTCTGGTGCGCAGATGGCGATCAGCTT
>JABEUO010000212.1 GCA_013044415.1 Acidimicrobiaceae bacterium | reverse complement strand
GTTGGTGAGGGCTACCGCCTGTTCTACGACGAGGAGCCGATCCGGCCCTAGGATTTTCCTAGCCATTTCGGTGTGAGCGGGAGTGACGAGATAGGGGTGGGCTCCATCTGCCATTTCCCGTGAAAGCTCAAGCATCTTGGGTCCTAAAGCGGCGATTATGCGAGTCGGCCGGTCCCCTGGGCCCTTAGCCATGAAGGTCGCCTTATCGAGGGCTTCAAGGTAACTCGACATGGTATCGATCGGATTCTGGTAGGTGTGTCCTCTAAAGCGCTCAACTAGCGGTAGGTGGCTCACCCCGAGCCCCATAATGAATCGACCAGGAAATGCGTCGTTGATCGTTCTGGCAGCGGCGTTTGCGGCCATGGCATCCCTTGCGTAGATGTTGGCGATTCCGGTTCCGATTATCAGGTTGCTGGTGGCTCCGAGTAGAAGAGTCGAGTTGACGAAGGCTTCACGTCCATAGGCTTCGCCGAAAAAGAGGGAGTCGAAACCCAACTCCTCAACGATTTTTGCCTGATCCATCGCTTGGCGGATTTCGATGCCTTCGAGGGCGAGTGTCCAAATTCCGATCTTAGATCCAAAGCGCCCCCGCCAACCATCCGCTCTCTGCTCATCACTCATCAGACTCTCCCTTTGATCGGTTTTGGAGGAGACCTTGTGGCTCTTACGGTGAGCTTAATGCAACGTTGTAGTTTTGGCCACTTCCGAACTACAGTTGGCATCTTCATTTGCTCTAGTCTTTTCGTGAGGAGTAAGGGGCCACCTGATCTGGCTAGTGGTCTCGGTGCGTTTTCCTTTTTGCGCTATATTCGGGAGAGTTCGCCATGGAACCGAGTGAGAAATTGATCTGTTTTACCGGTCCTAAGGGTACTTCGGACTATCGCGCAATAAAGCTCTTCGAGTCCGTTGAGGATTTCGAAGCGCTCCCCATGCCCTCGGTGTCTGAGGTCATCCAAACGGTAAACTTCACCCCCGGCTGTTATGGTATCCTCCCGATGGAAAATTCGACCGACGGCGAGATGACAACTATTCTCGACAAGCTCATCTTTTCTTCGAGTAATGTGAGGATACAGGGTGAAGTGGTACTGGCCGAGGGGATAGCGTCCTTTGGGTTGGCCGACCTCCACCTGGCAACGTCCGTGGTATCCCACCCTATGATTCTCGACCTCTCTTCAAGATTTATCAAGGAGAGGGGACTTGTGACTAGACACGCTCTGTCAACTTCGGATGCCTGTCGCATGGTGGTGTCAGAGCGGGATTCGACACTCATTGCCCTGGCTCCACCAGAGGTTGGTGAGCAGTTTGAGTTGACGATGTACGCCTCCGAGGTATCTGATGTCGGCGAGATTAGAACACGCTACGTGCTGATTGGGCAGGAGATCCCCGACCCGACCGGTGCCGATAAAACTTCCCTTGTTATTACCCCAGGAGCCGATAGGGTTGGATCTCTTTCAGAGGTGGCAAAGGTGTTTGCCGATTACGGGGTGAACATGTTATCGATACTTTCTAGACCACTTCAGGCAAAGATTGGCATGCACAGTTTCTACCTAACTTGCGAAGGTCACATTTCGCAGGAATCGGTGTCCCTCGCTGTGCAGTCGCTTCTGAAAATCGGAGCCTCGGTAAAGCTCCTTGGTTCATATCCCAAGTGGAAGGGCGCCGAGGTGACTACGCCTTTCTACACCCTGCCTCAAGGTAGTTTGGAGCCGAACTCGCTTGGGCTCTAAGGTGTCCATCGGGTTAGTTGGCCTAGGCCACATCGGTGGCTCATTGGCTCTTGCGACACGGGACCACTGTAGCCTGCTCGTCTTTGACTCGGACAAAGCAACCATTCAGAGTGCGCGTAGACTAGGGTTGCAAGCCGCTCACTCTCTAGATGAACTCTTGAAACATTGCGGGATAATACTCTTCGCTACTCCAAATCCGGTATTGCCCCATGCTATATCAGAGCTACTTGTGAGCAGGAGAAACAGCGGACTGGCATCCCCACTTTTGATCGTTGACGTGGCGTCGACCAAGGTTGAGACTATATCGTCTGTAGCGTCGGTAGTTGCCGACCACCACGGAGTTACCCACTTGAGCCTACATCCGATGGCCGGAAGGGAGGGAAGTGGCTTTGATAGCGCCAATCCTGAAGTCCTATATCGATCGAGGTGGGCTGAGACTTCGTCTGGCTTTAGGGCCGATCCAGGCTTAAGTGTGGAACTATTCGAGGTCCTTTCGAGGTCTATTGATTTTGAGTTAATCCCCTTGCTGGCAAAGACTCATGACACCGCCGTCGCCGTCGTCTCCCACCTTCCACACGTCTTAGCAGAGGCCTTGGGCCTATCGCTCGGGAGGCTTAAGGAAGCCCCGGTAGCACGACTCCTTGCGGCTGGTTCGTTCGCTAGTGCTACGAGGGTCGCAAACGGAATCCCGGAGCGAATCGCCGAACTTTGCTGGCCCAATAGGGCCTTGCTCTACGATGAAGTAGAAAAATTTATCGAAACACTTACTGAACTGTCTGAGTCTTTACACCAGTCATCTCCAGAGGAATTTTTGGCTCTGGTGCGACAGGGATCAACCGCTTTGGCGGAGTTAAGCGATCCACGGGAAGAGCGGACTGAAAAAGTAGTTTGTAAGTTGGGTTCGTTCTGGGAAAGTATCGAAGTTATGCGAGATTCAGGTCAGCGGCTAGCTGGCTTCAAACTTGTCGGAGACATGGTCTCCTTTGACTCGTTGACCAGCTAACACCCTTTCTCCAGTGTCCTCAGGGCCGAGTTGAACTGCAAAGCTGGCGACGCTAAGTGGGGTTTAGGTCGAGAAGACGACGGATAGATCCGCCGAGAAGGATCGAGAATTTAGAACTCAAATTGGATCGCGGCACGTTCCTTGAGGATGGGAAGGAGACTTATCTTTATTACTTCTTGATGGTAGGTATCTATCGCATAGTCTCGATAGTCCTGCTCGGTTTCGAAGTCGGCGACCACGACGTAGTCGTAATTAGTTCCCTCAGGCCACAAGTGCAGGTCTGGCCCATGGGCGAAGGACACTATGGCGGGGATGTGATCTGGCAAGGTACCTACTGCCTTACCTAAGTCCGCAATTTTCTCGGCCGAGACCGAAGAATTGAACCGAAAAGCTGCAATATGTCTGATCAACTTTTTGCCTCCCTACTACCTTGGAAAAACTTTGTGGGCAATTATCGGATGTTGTTTCACTTCGTTCGGCTGACTCAGGGCTAAACGCTCTTAGAAGAAGGGCAGAAAAAACTCCCGGATCACATTTCTATTACTACATGAGACCGGAGTAAAGTCCGCCATCCACCCAAAGGGATGCGCCATTTACGTACTTTGCATGCTCTGACATGAGAAAGGCCGCAACTTTACCAAAGTCATTTGGATCGCCGAACGATTTCGAAGGCAAGGTCGCTGCGGCTGCTGACGGGTCCCCTCCGTGCAGTGCGATCAGCCGATCCGTCTTGTGAAGTCCGGGTTGGATAGTATTTACAGTCACGCCAGCAGGGGCTACCTCGGTCGCTAATGTCTTCAAATACGCAGTCAAAGCACTGCGCGCAGTGTTTGAGAGAATGAGGTTCGGTGCAGGTTGCCTAACCCATAATGAAGTTATCGCAAGTATTCTGCCCCAGCCGGACTGGACCATCGGCTCGACAGTTCTTTGAGCTAGCGCGATCATCGAGAGTAAGTTCTGGTTTAGTGCAGCTTCAATATCTTGGATGCTCGCAGACCGATACCCTCCGGCCTTTGGTCCACCAGCGTTCAAAACTACCATATCTATTCCACCGAGCTGTGATTGAGCGGAACCTACGAGGTTCTCGACATCAGCCGGGGTCGAAAGGTCGGCGACAACCGAGCCAAAAATAGAAGGGTGGTCGGCCATTGCCTTGTCGAGCTTTTCTTGCGATCGACTTGCAATGACTACCTTGACCCCCTCTTCGGCTAATGCAACTGCGGTACCGAGGCCTAAGCCCTGCGAGCCTCCAGTCACCAAGGCACGACGATTAGCGATTCCTAGATCCATTCTTGCAAAGCTAGCGGAAATCGCTGACATTCGTACCGAGCAAGGCAATGCCAACAAGAAAGCAGCCGAGTCTGGGTGGAGACTCGGCTGCTTTTATATGGGTGGTATGGATAAAGATATTTACGGGTTTGGTTCGGTCAAACAACCAGCCGCTTCGCCAAGGTGTGCCAAGCCAGCCAGGTCACCGGCTTGATAAGTCGTCGGGGCGTTGAAATTGTCAACCGGATTCATAACCTGCGTTGGATCTGCTACGTGACCTAGGCCGATCACGTGACCCAGTTCGTGGAGGACCAGCGAGGCTTCTTGCTCGGCCGTAGCGGGATAGGTCGATGAGAACGCTGCTTCTCCAGTAACGTACTCCCACCTCGTGCCGGTGAACATTGCCGCCGATCCACCCATGCCGATCACGCCGCTTCCGGAGAGATAGTCAGTGGCTCCATTAGGCTCCCAAGCGATTAGAACCGGTGACCATGCAAGTCCAGATGGGGTTTGGACCGTAGAAGGTCTGTTGAGGGTGGGAAGGGTCGATGTTGTGCCGACGTAGTTGAACTGGATTCCAGTCGCATTGGTTATTTCGGCAAGTGACTGCTGCACCAAGCTCTGACCATTTGCCGGTGCATACTGCAAATTGAGTTCATAGTTAATCGCTTGGCATGGATTCCAGCGAACCGGGACATTGCTCGACGAGTTCTGTGTCAGCAAGAAGCCGTAGCCTGCTGAGGCGGGCGCCGGTTGAGATTGCTCGTAATAGTTGACATCTGGGAAACTGAGGCTTGCGTCGGAGGTCACGCCGTAGTTATTCCACGTTGATCCGGCGCTGTTGCCCGTAGCCGCCGTCGGATTCGAAACGGAACTTGTGGGTGTCGGCATTGGGGTGGGGGTTGGGGTTGTCCCAGGCCCGAAGTTGACAGCACTACCGGTAGTCGTGACGAGGATATATCCGCCAGTAGACGAAGCGGTTATGCCAGCGAAGGTCTTTCCCGCTGCCACGGTGTTTCCACTGCCGTAGAAGGTTGCGCTGCCAAAGGAGTAGACCGAACCGTCCTGGGCGGTTAGCCAGTACCCGCCGCCCTTTGTCGTGGCGGCCATGCCAACAATAGGCTGAGTGAGCCCCATGGCTCCGGTTGAACCGTAGAACTTGGCATCACCAAAGGTGAAGATTCCTCCGTCGCTGGCGACGAGCCAGTAGCCATGGCCGGTCGCAGTCGCTGCCATTCCGACGATCGGTTGGTTTAACTTTATGTTTCCGGTCGAGCCGTAGAACTGGGCGTCACCGAAGGAGAAAATGCCGCCGTCTTTGGCGACGAGCCAGTAGCCTTTTCCGTCCGGAGTCGAAGCCATTCCGACGATCGGTTGGTTGAGTGCTTTGCCCGCAAGCGATCCGAAATTACCAGCATCACCTGCTGTGTAAACAGATCCATCAGGACCGACCAACCAGTAGCCTTTGTTGTCGGGCGTAGGAACAGCGGCCACAATGGGAGTACCCGTCGACGCCTTTAGTACGAAGTTATCGTTTAGGTATTTGGCCGAATTTCCTACAGCGCTTACAGTGGCTTTTTGTGTAAAACTGCTCGGGGCATTGGCTGGGATGCTGAATCCAGCCGCTGCGGAGGCAGAAAGCAGCACTGTGAGTGCTGTACCCCTGATCAGTACCCGCCTTCGATTGATACCCTTAGTATCGTGCTTCATCGATCTCACCACCATCTGTGTATCCACCCATACAACTGATTAAATTGTCGACTTAAAGTGAGAAAACTTAAGTGAGAAATCACTAATAGTGGT
>JABEUO010000211.1 GCA_013044415.1 Acidimicrobiaceae bacterium | reverse complement strand
TCGCAGCAGCGACCCGCCAACTCGCTCGCATGCCAGATCTCACGCTCGACCTACTCGGCATCCCATCTGTACTTTGCAAATGACCGTGGCAGTCGGGAGCCTCGTCATTTTGAGTACTTAAAGCCCAGCTATGGCATTGCTGTTTTTGTGGGAGTGGAGTGATGACTGAGACAAGAGGTGCTTTTGAGCCAGGAAGATGAGGCAGTTGTAGCACCTAACCATGTGGTGGAAACAAAGGGGCACCTACGAGATCTGGTCGTAGCGGTATCGGTAACTGTGGTGGTATCGCTTCCAACTTTTCTGGTTGGAGCACTGGCGGTTGAGATAAGAGACAGCCTCAAACTGTCGACATCAGAACTTGGTATTGCAATTTCGATCTCCTACCTCGGGGCTGCTTTGTGGTCGGTTCCCTCTGGAATGCTCGCCGAGAGGATCGGCGGAATAAGGATACTGAAAATAGCTGCGCTGGCTGGGGCGCTTCTATTGACACTACTTGCACTCTTTGCGAAGTCTTGGATTAGCCTTTCATTGCTCCTCTTGCCGTGCGGTATGGTGAGTGTTTCGGTTGCTACCGCATCGAATCTATTCCTGTCTAAGAGGTCTGACCCAAATCACCGTGGTCTTTCATTCGGCGTCAAGCAAGCCGCCGTTCCGGCTGCGTCACTTATGGGTGGTCTCGCCGTTCCGGCAATTGCACTCACCATCGGATGGCGATATGCATTTTTGACCGGAGCTGCTTTAGCCCTGCTTGCAGCTTTGTTGGTTCCAAAGCCAACTACGACTCTGCATGAGCGACGGATTCAAGCGAAGGGTCAGACTAGAGCGCACGTAGCCTTAGTTCCACTAGTCGTTCTCAGCATTGGATTTGGGCTGGGAGTTATGGCCGCTTCGGGGATGGTTGCATTTGTGACAACCGCAGCGGTTTCGGTCGGTATATCAAAGGCCGGTGCCGGACTGGTCGCCGCACTCGCCGGGGCAACGGCGGTGACCGTGAGGATTTTAACGGGACTCCTTGCAGACAGGAGGGAGGGTCGTCATTTTTTTGTCGTGGCGACGATGATGCTCGTCGGGGCTGGGGGCTATCTACTGCTTGCCTACAGTGCGCATTTCGGGAACAGAGGGCTATTTGTCCTTGGTGCTGCCGTAGCGCTCGGGGCGGGATGGGGCTGGAATGGACTTTTTAATTTCGCCCTCGTACGTACTCATGCGGATTCTCCAGCAACTGCGACGGGGATAACACAACTTGGCGGAAGGTTCGGTGGATTGATCGGCCCTTTTTTGGTTGGGTCCATCGCGCAGCATGTCTCGTATTCCTTCGCCTTTACTATCACCAGTTGCTCTGGTATTTTGGCTGCTACGGCAATTATTGTTGGGCGTCGGCTGTTGATTAGGTCTAGAGAAACGGCTTCACGGAAGACGGGCAGCTAGCTCGGGTTCCGACCGGAGCTTTGGAGACTTAGGGGCTAAGCCCTGGCGTCGGGTTTGATGACTCCGTTATATCGTTGGATTCGAAGAAGTATTTTTAGGTATTGGAAGAGGTACGCACGTGGCAGGATCGATACTCGGAACATCGGTGAATAGGATTGAAGATCCAGATTTACTGACGGGAAATACGACGTATGTAGATTCTTTGAAGGTAGATGGGCTAGCCCATGTGGTGTTCGTACGCTCTATCTTCGCCCACGCTCGAATTGTATCGATAGACACCAAAGCGGCCGAGCTTTTTCCAGGAGTCATCGCCGTCTATCGAGCTGAAGATTTGAATCTCCCGTCACACCACGCATTTTTTGCCCTGAATGACAAGGCGATTCGTCCTCCTCTGGCCAAGGAAAAGGTCCAGTTTGTGGGTGATCCCATCGTCGCTGTAGTGGCGAGTTCCAAGCGAGAGGCGATAGATGCTGCGGATCTCATAGAGGTCGATTATGAGGTATTGGATCCGTTAGTCGATGCCGAGGACGCATTATCCGACGGTGCAGGGGTTCTCTATGAAGGACTACGAGGGAATCTTGCCGGCGGATTTCGCGATAGCCTCGGTGAGGGTGCTCTGGATGATGCGGACGTAGTTTTCCGGGCTAGGTTTGTCAACCAACGTGTAGCGGTAGCCCCGATGGAGGGCAACGCCATCTTGTCGATACCTTCGGGCTCGGTTACTCGCCTTCCCGATGGCCAGCTCCCCGACGATTCTCGACACGTTGTCTATCTGTCTACGCAGATGCCCCACGGGTTTAAGGGGATAATTTCTAAAGTGCTGTCCATCGACCCCTCGCAAATAAGGGTGATAGCACCAAACGTAGGTGGAGCTTTCGGAGGAAAAGCTGGATCGACAGCTGAGCATAGCGTCGTTGTGGCGGCGAGCATCAAGCTAAATAGACCTCTGAAGTGGGTAGAGACCAGATCTGAGAATATGGTGGCAATGCCCCATGGTCGAGGACAGGTCCAATATATCGAAATGGGCTTCCATAAAGATGGAAAGATCTCTGGGTTAAGGGCGAGGATTATAGGTGACTCGGGAGCCTATGCCGGCTTTGGGGGTGGCCTTCCGCTTGGATCCACCCGTGCAATGGCCCAAGGGGTGTACGAGATACCGAAGATCTCTTACGATGCTGCGGTAGCCGTTACCAACACTACTCCCGTTGGAGCATTTCGCGGAGCAGGCCGTCCTGAGGCTGCCGCATTTCTAGAGCGGATGATGGATATCGCAGCAGATGGGCTTGGGATAGATCCGGTAGAACTTCGGCGAATGAACTTTATATCCAAGGATTCCTTCCCCTACACGACCAGAATGGGGACCGTTTACGACATTGGCGACTATCGCCTCGCTCTCGATAAGGCCGTGGAGATGTCGGGATATGGAGAGCTTCGCAAAGAGCAGAAGAGGAGAATTGAACAGGGCTCCAGGAAGTTACTTGGAATTGGAATCTCTAGCTATGTTGAGATTACCGCAGGTGGAAGTGGCTCTGAGTATGGTTCGGTCAGGATAGAACCAGACGGTTCGGCGACTCTTCGAGTTGGAACTTCTTCCCATGGCCAGGGGCACGCAACCTCCTTTGCGATGATCGTTGCTGACAAGTTGGGAATTGCGCTTGAGAAGATTAAGTTGGTGCAATCGGATACCGACTTGGTACCACGAGGATCTGGTACCGGTGGCTCAAGGTCCCTGCAGATTGGTGGCTCAGCAATTGCTGGAGCGGCGGATTTGGTTCTGGAGACCGCTAAGGAACTCGCCGCAAAACACCTTGAGGCCTCAGTGGACGACATCGTCGTCTCCGACCTCGGCGGGCTCCAGGTTGCTGGGGTACCTGCGTCAAGGCTGGAATGGACCGAAATCTATGCAATGTCTGAAGGGGACTCAGCGTCGGAAAGGTCGGTGTTGGATGTTGATTTCGACTTTTCTCAGCTCTCGCCTAGCTTTCCTTTTGGCGCCCATCTCTCTGTTGTAGAAGTGGACATAGAGACTGGCGAGGTCAAGCCGATCAGGCACGTAGCGGTCGATGACTGTGGGAGGGTGTTGAATCCACTAATCGTCAACGGCCAACAGCACGGCGGTATCGCTCAGGGAATTTCTCAAGTCTTGTGGGAGGAGATTCGTTACGACGAGAGTGGCAACCCAATAACGACCAATTTTGCTGACTATGCTCTGCCGAGTGCGGCCGAGTTTTGCTCCTATGAGACTGCAAACACAGAGACTCCAACTCCATTGAACCCCTTAGGAGCCAAGGGTATCGGCGAATCGGGAACGATCGGAGCTATGCCAGCTGTCCACAACGCCGTGATTGATGCCTTAAGTCATCTGGGGATTGTGCATATTGACATGCCGTGCACTCCGGAGAAGATTTGGCGGGCTGTGTCAAATGCGGAGGAGAATAGAAATTCACTCTGGAGAGAGCCCCCATCCGTCTTTGAAAGCCTCCCGATTAGAGGGTCGGCTAACCTAGCCGCGGCGAGCGAAGTTGACGTTTAGCCGGTAATTGAGGTCTAGTCGGTAATTGAGGTCTAGTCGGTAATTGAGGTTAGCCGGTGATGGAGACCGGAAGAAAAACGCTCGTGCGACGGGAAGTAGCCGGGTACGAGTTTTGTTGGAAGTAAACGAGGACCCGGAGATTCCCGGGTCCTGCGGGTTTGACGAGAAATAGGGGCCAGTTTTGGAGAGCATCGAGTTCTTCTTCGATCCAATTTGTCCTTGGGCTTGGATCAGCTCAAGGTGGGTAGAGGAGCTAGTTGACCAGAGTGCGGTAAAGTGTACCTGGAGGTTCATTTCACTGCGTGAACTAAATGCAGGCAAGAACTACGCATTGAATTTCCCACCCCGTTATCCCGAGATACACGGGCTCGGCCATAAGCTCTTGCGTGTCGCTGCGCTCGCCCGCGATGAGGGTGGGAATGAGGCGGTTGCGAGGTTTTACTCGGCCGCTGGTCGAGAAATCCACACTAATTCGAACAGGGAAACCTATCTCAATGGTGGGTCGATCGAGCCGATTCTTCGTGCCGCCGATCTTCCGGAAAGCATGGAAGAGGCTATGGATGAGGTTCGTTTCGATTCAACGATCAAGGAAGAGACGGAGCTAGCGCTTTCGAGGACGGGGCGAGATGTGGGTACTCCTATCATTTCTCTATCAAGCCACGAAGATGTCTCCTTTTTCGGTCCAGTGATGAGCTCTATCCCTAAGGGTGATGACGCGTTGCGGCTATTTGAGGCATACAAAACCTTTGCGTCTTTTCCGGGATTCGCCGAGGTGAAGAGGTCGTTGCGCTTCCCACCGAGCTTCCTTTAGGCTAGGTCGAATCGTTTGGGCAGTTAGAATGTGTCGGCCATGTTGATAGCCGATTCCCTCTCAGTCGAAGTTGCCGGAAAATTTATCGTAAACGGTGTTTCCTTTCGCGTAAATCCCGGGGAGAAGGTCGGGATCGTCGGTCGGAATGGGGCGGGTAAGACGTCGATGTTACGCGTGCTTGGAGGCGAGGTCGCCCCGGCATCCGGTACCATACAGAGGGTTGGTCAGGTCGGCTACCTCAACCAAGAACCCAAGGCCGATCTTGCCATCGCAGAAGCGTCGGTGGTTTCTCGGGTCATATCCGGCAAAGGCCTCGATGAGATTTCAGCACAACTTGAGCGGCTCCGTCTGCTCCTTGAGTCTGACCCAAGTGAAGCAAATATCAGGAAATATTCAAAAAAGCAAGACGAGTTTGCTAACTTGGACGGCTATCAGGCAGAGTCTGAAGCCAAGAAGATTCTTAGTGGACTAGGTCTCCAAGAGAGTCGATTTTCGATGAAAATCGGAACACTTTCTGGCGGTGAAAGACGAAGGGTCGAGCTGGCGAGGATACTCTTTGCCGGAAGTGACCTGCTTTTGCTCGACGAGCCGACAAATCACCTTGACCTCGACTCAAAGAGTTGGTTATTGAATTTTATGCGTGCCTACCGTGGCGCACTAGTTGTCGTAAGTCATGACCTGATGCTCTTAGACGAAGCGATAACTCGAATATTTCATTTGGAAAGAGCCCAGGGCGATGGCGAACTTACCGAATACAAGGGTACGTTTACCCAGTACAAAAAGGCCCGGGAGCTCGACAAGCAGCGCGCCGCTAAACAGGCGGAGCGGCTTCAACACGAGATCACTAGGTTAGATACACTCGCTGATGCAATGCGACATCAAACCTCAAAAAGGGCGAGGATTGCAAAGACACTAGATAAGAGGGTCGATCGGCTCGAAGACAAGGTAATTGCCCCCCTTGCGTCGTATCAAACCAAAGTGAGCGCCAAATTGAAGGACCCTCCTCCGAGTGGACGAGACGTATTGACCGTTACGAACCTCTGCAAGGGCTTTGGAGGGCATGGGGTATTCGAAGACGTGAACTTGGCTATGTCCAGGGGAGAGCGCTGGCTAATAGTCGGTCTGAATGGTGCCGGGAAGACCACCCTGTTGAAGCTAATTTATGGAGAAATCCAACCTGATTTTGGGTCGATATCCTTTGGCTACCAGGTATCGCCAGGATATTATGCCCAAGAGCACGAGAATCTGGATTACAACAAATCGCCACTTGAGCTCGTTCAGTCGAAGGCGACCGGAACAAATACCGAACTGCGCTCTATGTTGGCCAGTTTTGGACTAGTGGGAGACGTAATTTTCCAGCCTGCTGGAACTCTGTCTGGGGGTGAAAAGACCAAGCTATCCCTTACACTCCTCGTTGCAGGCCAGCATAATTTGCTTTTGTTGGATGAGCCTACAAATAACTTGGATCCAGAATCAAGAGTGGCGGTAGGGAAAGCATTGGCCACCTGGCCAGGTACGATGCTGGTGGTTACCCACGACGAGGAGTTTGCGGCGGAGTTGTCCCCCGACAAGGTAATTGTCATGCCCGACGGATCAGTCGATTTCTATGGCGACGACTACCTCGAGCTGATCGCCATGGCATAACCGAATCGATCCAGCTTTAATTAGGCAAGTCGAAATTCTGGGTAGAGCGCTATTTCTGCTCGGGTGCTCCGGAGGCTCACTGTTGAAAGGAAGCAGCAGCCGACTACATATCTATCTGTTTTCTTAGCTGGCGATGGTGG
>JABEUO010000210.1 GCA_013044415.1 Acidimicrobiaceae bacterium | reverse complement strand
GGCGGCGGCGGCGGCGGTAACACGTCCGGCGGTAGCGGCGGCGGTAACACTTCAGGCGGTGGAGGTAACACTTCCGGCGGCGGCGGTGGAGGTAACACTTCAGGTGGCGGCGGCGGCGGTAACACTTCCGGCGGCGTTAGCAATTCTGGGCAACCATCCATTCAGCCTTTGGTGCAACCCTCGTCCAGTGCACCTTCGACGACTGCTGGCAGTGGCTCTCCAGTTGCGGCTCCGTCAAGCAGTCCCACTTCTGGTGGTCAAACCCTAGCTGTACCTAGTAGCTCCACTGGCGAGCCGTGGGCAAGCCCAGTTTGGTGGCTCATAATTGGAGCCGCTGGTGGGACTGGCATGATGCTTCTGGTGCCCTCCATCAAGAAGCGCCGAGTGTCCAGAGCCTCCTAATTATTGATAAATGACCCTGGTTGATTTCATCAACCGGCTTTTCTTCACATTGGCTCAGTAGGGTTAGGTTTATTTGCTAGGGTAGAACATCTGTTTTGGATGTTTTACCCTAGCTGCTTTTACAGTCTTGCTTTGTTAAACGTCCCTCTGAATGACACACCTGAGAAGATCATTCCAGCAAGTTCCATACAATTAATGTGAGAAGTCTTCCGCAACTTTAATCGTCGATGAGATTTGGCTCGTTCGGTAAATATTGGCTAAACGGAGAGGTCGACCAAGGAAAAGTGGTGCCGTGAACCGAGGCTTGGTCTCAATTGGACTCGCCGGAATTCGAAAACTGCGGGTCCACGAAAGTTGATCCACTCCGAGTGTAGGTGTCCTTGCGGAGTCTTTGATAACCGCCGCAGTGGGACGAAAACCCGAAGGCAAAGTTGACCCAAAGGCTGGCGTATGCGAGGGCTTGGCATTACCGATTTATTCATTTGGGGGCTGAAACGTAGAAGGCGTTAGGAGTGTGTTTTCTTTGCGAGGTAGCGCAAAATCTCGCATTGCCAATGGAGTAGATTATAGCCAGGAAAATGATTGGACCGAAGTGGGCTAATATGCACCTGTGGCTCAAGGTCTTTCTGGTCAAAAGCTCACTATCGCTGCTTGTGGTGAGCAATAGTTGCCATCGACAGGATTTTCCGTATGGATATGGGAGTCCCTAATCGGGTGGTTACGTCCGGTTGCTCGTTGATCGATCGTCCATTTCTGATTTTGCAGAATGAATCGAAGTGCATGTTTCGCATGCAAGCCATGGCTTGTGCCATGGGTGACGGTATCAAATCGTCAAGGGAGCCAAACTGGTGATAGGCAGGATCTCGTTCAATGGTTATATGGGCATTAAGACTGAGTAACAAAGACCCCCAAATCACCTATAGCTATAGATTTTGTCGATGTTAACTGTAAAAAGGCCCTAACCGAGGAGCTTTCGAATCCCATCTCCTCGGCTTCTTTGAGCTATTACCAGCTCAGCGATCTGCGTTCTACACTGGGCGGGTGCGACGAAACTGACACACCCGCCGATCTGATTACTCCTCTATGTTACTCATTACATGCTTGATTCTGGTGTAGTCCTCAAAACCATACATTGAGAGGTCTTTTCCGTAGCCGGAATGTTTGAAGCCACCATGGGGCATCTCTGCGACGATTGGAATGTGTGTATTGATCCAGACAGCTCCAAAGTTCAAACCTTTCGCCATCCGCATCGCTCTACCGTGGTTTTGAGTCCAGACACTAGATGCGAGACCATAGTCGACGTCATTGGCCCACTTCAGAGCCTGTTGCTCTTCCCGGAACTTCTGTACAGTGATTACCGGCCCGAATACTTCATTTTGAACTATCTCGTCGTCCTGCTTTAAGTTTGCGATTACGGTTGGTTCGAAAAAATAGCCGTTATTTCCAACCCGCCTTCCGCCGGCAACGGTTTCGGCATGGCTAGGCAGACGGCTAACTAGTCCCGTGACCCGATCAAGCTGATTTGGGTTGTTTAGGGGGCCGAACAGCGCATCCTCGACCGAAGGCGGTCCAACGACAGTAGATTTTGCCCGATCCGCGAGTGCGGCGACAAAGTCATCATATATTTCCGAGCCAGCCAACACTCTGCTTGCTGCCGTGCAGTCCTGACCGGCATTGAAGTAGCCGGCTATGGCAATGCCTTCGACCGCCTTTTCGAGATCAGCATCATCGAATACAATTACCGGAGCATTTCCTCCAAGTTCAAGATGTACCTTCTTCAAGCCTTTGGCTGCACTAGTCGCAACTTCGATCCCTGCTCTGACGGACCCGGTAATCGAAACCATCTGCGGAATTCTGTTCTCGACTAGTCTCCGGCCGGTATCTCGGTCTCCGCATACGACATTGATAACTCCCGGCGGGAGGAATTCACTCATGAGTTTGGCCATAAAAACTGTGGAGGCTGGCGTAGTGTCAGAGGGTTTGATCACGACAGTATTACCAGCAGCGATCGCGGGTGCCCATTTCCAAACGGCCATCATCATCGGGTAGTTCCAGGGCGTAACTGCGGCACATACTCCGATTGGCTCACGCCGAATCATCGAGGTGTGTCCGTTCATGTACTCGCCAGCGCTCCGACCCTCTAAATTTCTGGCGGCTGCTGCAAAGAATCGGATCTGGTCGACCATGGGAGGAATCTCTTCAGAGGTTGTCAGGCCAATAGGTTTACCGGTATTCCTGCTCTCGATTTCGACAATTTGCTTTGCGTGTGCTTCGATGGCGTCAGCGATTCTAAACATTGCCAAACTTCGTTCGGAAGGTGTAGCGGTGCCCCACTTATCGAATGCTTTTTCAGCTTCGAGGAACGCCCAATTGACGTCCTCTTCATTCGAGTTGGGAGAGGTGGCGTAAACCTCTCCCGTAGAAGGATCAACAATTTCGAGGAAGGTGGCCGATTTGGCTTCCACTTCCTCGCCTCCAATGAAGTTCCTTATCGTTTCTGGCTTTTGCGACATTTCTTGCCTTTCATCTGTGGTTTTCTATTTGTCGTAAACTGGTAGAACCCTCGAGCCACACTTTTAGCCCAAAGCTACACCAGAAGAGAGAACGTTTTCCTATGTTTTGGCCATTTACCCCAGGGTTCCTATGGGAAGTTAGGTGGTCGGGCGGAAGCGGTGGTCTGGTCCGATGAAAGTCTCCAAGGATTCAAGTAGTACCGGGGGTAGATTTGACGGTGAAACTCTGTCAGTCAGAACTTGTTTGTTGCTCGGGGAGTTTGCCTTCCGAACCAAACTGACAGCTAGAAACCGAACTAATTTGTCACAGTTTTCCATTCGGAATGGCTTATAGCTGGTTACTGAAGCGCCAGATTTTTCATTCCAGTGGAATGTTAGTTCGGAAGGGGAGCGCCTTGCTATCATTGAGATCGGACCTTCGGCCAGTGGTCTTTCGGCAGAAGCCCATCTGGTTTGGTGTCCCCGCTCTTTTGGTTGCCGCAGCGGCCGTTTATCAACAATTGATTCCCCCTCATTAATGCTGATACGTAAAGAAACCTACTTCAAATTACTAAGATTCAAGTGATTCTGTCAAAATTTGTTATAAAAACAAGTGAATCATTCGAATTCTTCAGCTAGCTTGTTTACATCGGGGACGTGGCCTCAGTATTGGTGGCGACGGGAATTGGCATAGTCGAAGTAGTCCTGGTGACGTGACTTTTGCAATTGAACGTGTGATGATTTCGTTGGGGAGGAAGTTTATGGGCTGTGGACGCTGAGCCTTTTGAGAGGGGCCCTTCCATCAAGTCTATTCGTGCCATGTCTTCGGCGAGACTTACGAAAAGTGGTGTGAAAATGAGGGATGTTCCTGTTTCGCTCGACGAAAAGTCAAAGAAACTCATCGAACTCCTCCAACGCGACGGTAGAAGTTCCTACGCTGCACTTGCCAAAGCCGTCAACTTATCAGAGGCGGCAGTCAGGCAAAGGGTTCAGAGGCTAATTGACACCGGTTTGATGCAGATAGTGGCAGTGACTGACCCTCTGTTGATCGGCTTCACGCGCCAGGCGATGATCGGAATTAAGGCAAATGGTGATCTCCGCGCAGTTTCGGCACATATTGCGGCACTTGAAGAGGTGGACTACGTGGTTATTTGCGCTGGGTCATTTGATCTGCTTGCGGAGGTCGTCTGTGAGAACGATGAACATCTGTTGGAACTTTTGAACGACGAGATTAGGAACATTGAAGGAGTAACGGCCATCGAGGCCTTCGTTTATTTGCAGTTGGAAAAGCAGACATACACTTGGGGGACCAGATGACAACTAATGATTCGTACGCAGTTAGCCCGGTTGAAGCTCGCCGGCTACAAGAGATTGCTAAGCGTCACCTTTGGATGCACTTCACCAGGATGAGTTCATACGATGATGCAGATGTTCCCGTTATTGTCCGTGGCGAGGGGCCGTATGTTTGGGATTCAAATGGGAAGCGATATCTTGACGGACTTTCAGGGCTCTTTCTTGTTCAAGTCGGGCATGGTCGCCAGGAGATCGTTTCAGCCGCTGCGAAACAGGCATCAGAGCTCGCATACTTTCCGCTGTGGAGTTATGCTCACGCTCCCGGGATCGAGCTTGCGGAGCGACTAGCCAATATTGCACCCGGCGACATAAATCGAGTTTTTTACACCACGGGAGGGGCTGAGGCGGTTGAATCCGCTTGGAAGCTGGCTCGACAGTACTTCAAGGCTATTGGCAAACCCACCAAGTTCAAAGTTATATCGAGAAATATTGCTTATCACGGGACTACCTTGGGTGCGCTTTCGATTACCGGTCTCGCTGGGATAAAGGCAGCATATGAGCCATTGGTCCCGGGTGCCTTCAAGGTAGCCAACACCAATCGATATCGTTGTGTGGATTGCGCAAACGAGCCAGCGTGCACTTTGCACTGCGCTGATGACATAGAGAGAATGATTGAGTATGAAGGACCAGATACTGTAGCAGCGGTGTTTTTGGAGCCGGTTCAGAATGCCGGCGGGTGCTTTGTTCCGGATCCTGGGTACTTTGAACGAGTCAGGGCGATTTGTGATAAGTACGACGTGCTCCTGGTGGCCGACGAGACAATAACTGGATTTGGCAGACTAGGTGAATGGTTTGGCTCAATTCGGTATAATTTTCAGCCCGACATCATAACTTGTGCAAAGGGCCTGACGTCGGGCTATTCTCCGCTTGGGGCGATGCTAGCTTCTGATCGCCTAATGGAGCCATTCGCTAAGGGGTCTACGACCTTTCTGCACGGATTTACTTTTGGAGGACATCCTGTTTCGGCAGCGGCGGCAATTGCAAACCTCGACATCTTCGAGAGCGAACATTTAATCGAGCATGTTCAGGCCAAGGAGGGGGAGTTCAGGGCAAAGCTTGACACCCTTAGTGACCTTCCAATCGTGGGTGAAATTAGAGGAGCTGGCTTCTTCTACGGTATCGAGCTCGTCAAGGATAGGAATACGAAAGAAAGCTTTAATGAAGAGGAATCCGAGAGGCTGCTACGGGGTATTCTCACGCCCCGCCTGTATGAATTGGGACTGATTTGCAGAGCGGATGACCGTGGCGACCCAGTGGTACAGCTGGCTCCTCCACTTATCTGCGATTCAGCGCAATTCGACGAGATAGTTTCGATTTTGCGAACCGTATTCGAAGAGGCATGGAGCGAACTCTAAGGTCGTTCTCAAATCGATAGGTAAGAGTAGTCTAAATAGGGTGGTTGTCGGCTAATGGCTCGGCACCACCCTATTTTTGCTTGCAGTAGACCAGCAAGTTTGCCGCTGGTTGCAAATATGTCAATGGCCGACAGGTCATGATCTATCGAGGTGGTCAAGTGTCAAAAGAGGTGCGCGATTGTCTGTTATCCCTCGTCCTGGACCAGTGGTCTTATGATCAGAACGCCAATCAGTTCTATACCACAGAGACCGGCTGGATATCACGTGGTCGATTAGAGGAGGAGAGCAGGAAGGCCGCTACTGGAATGTACCGCAACGGTATATTGGCTGGTGATAGGGTCCTGATCTTTCCAGACAGGTCTTTTGAATTTATTCGAATCTACCTAGCGACCCTCAGGTTAGGTGCTGTCGCAGTTATGGCTAATCCGGAATATACAGATTCAGAGGTCACCCATCTCGTGGCCTTGTCGAAGCCGACCGCATTTTGGACGAGGT
>JABEUO010000209.1 GCA_013044415.1 Acidimicrobiaceae bacterium | reverse complement strand
TGAATGAGCCGAACCTCGGCTACAGCGGCTTCGGTCTCGGTCTTGAAGGAGATGGCTTCAATCGCTGCTACTTGCTTGAGCATTTTTGGAGTCTTGTGTCTGGAGTCACTATGGAAGTAGCTTCGGACCCTCGCCTTTAAGTCGGTGGATTTCCCGATGTAGATGACCTTGCCGTCTGAGTCTTTGAAGAAATATACGCCGGGACGGTGGGGGAGCTTGGTAGACATCCCTAGCTTCGATCCTACCGATGCAAGGTCGATTTTCGAGAGGCGGTATAGCTCGTCGATATGAGTGCATCCGTAGGTTCCAGCCCTCTCAATCAGGACATGTAACAGATCAACGGTAGCAAGTGCGTCGTCAAAAGCCCGATGTCTTGGCTGATGATCAAGCCTCAAATAGTGGCTAAGGGTGGCGAGCTTGAAATCAGGGACTTCTCCACTCAGCAGTTTGCGTGCGAGGGCTAGCGTGTCGATTCTTGTATTTTTTAGCTCATAACCGACCCGTTCGTATGCTGCCTTTAGGAATCCAAGATCAAATGAGACATTGTGACCCACGATGACCGAATCTTCGGTGACGCCATGGATCGCTTCAACAACGGATTCCTCGCTTGGCGCAAAAGTCAGCATCTCGTTAGTGATGCCGGTCAGGCCTGTTATGGCTGGTGGTATCTTACGCTGCTGCTTTACGAAGCATGAGATGGTCTGTAGGATCTCCCCGCCCCTCACTTTGACCACTCCTACCTCAGTGATTCGATCGAGTTGTGGGTCCGTCCCGGTTGTCTCAAAGTCGATGACCGAGAAGGTAGTGTTCGCTAGAAGGGACAGTTCTAGCTCCAGACTCAACTGCATGCTTTTCAATCTATACGAACAGACGTACAGTAAGATGCAGTTTCGAAGGAGTATTGACCCGTTTTGCGGGTCTTGCTTGAGGGTGATGAAGTTGGGCTAGCTCTTCTGTGGTCTCACGGAGTTCTGCCACCTACCATGGAAAACTATTTCACGTGAGAACTATGTCACTTGGGATAGAGGGTTTGAGTTGAAGTAGTGTTATTGTGCCTTCGATGACAAACTTGCGATATCGCTGCGAGAATTGTGGCAATGTGACACGTTTTGATGTCACAAGAACCCAGACGACCAAGTCGTTCTATCATTACTCTCTAGGTGGAGAGTTGAGCATTGAGGGCCAAGAGATCTTGGCCGACGAGGTCTCTGAGGTCTCTTGCAGGTGGTGCTCGTCGTCGAAGTCGGTAGTTGAGGTCTACGAGGAGTCAGAAGACTAGCTCGAGGCACTCCCCTGGACAGGAAGTATTTTTTCTCAGCGGGTAGGCTCGTATTATGGAAAGTAGTTCTCATCACATCGCTCCAAGGGTGCGCGATGTCAATAGAGCCCCTGCCCCAAAATGGCAAGAGGGCGAAGTGGTCGGTGTCGTTGTTGAGACTCCAGAGACCAACACTCTGAAGGTGCGCTTATCGCAGCCAACAGCCTATTTGGCTGGGCAGTACTTTAATATTCGCATTCCGATAGAAGGTAGACCAAGGCCAATCCAAAGGGCATATTCCGTCGGCTCTTCTCCTACCGAGGGGATTGAGATAGTGGACTTTGGGATCCGAGAGACAGAAGGTGGCTTGGTGTCACCGGTACTTGTCAGAAATACACCGATAGGGACCAAGCTCGAGGTGCGAGGACCCTATGGTGACTTCACATGGCAGGAGATGGACCAGGGTCCGGTACTACTCATAGGTGCTGGCTCAGGGGTCGTCCCGTTGAAGTCGATCATTCGATACGCCCTCGACAAGGGGGCCGACGTCAAGATGGCCCTTCTATATAGTTCAAAGTCGGCCGAATACGTGATTTACGACCAGGAACTCCGTGACATTTTGTCTGTGGCACCCTGGCTAAAGGTATTCCACACATTTACACGTGACGCAAATGACACAAAAGCCCACTATCACCGCAGGATTGACAAAGAGATGATCGCAGAGATCTTTGGCCAGCTCGATCCAAAGATCGCTTATATCTGTGGCCCTCCTGAGATGGTGGAGGACGCAGAGGCGGCTTTAATCGCTCTGGGGATGGATCCCAAGATGGTAAAGTCCGAAAAGTACGACTAGGTATGGCGATTCTTGTTGATCGTCCAATTTGGCCCTTTGATAGAAGGCTTTGGTCGCATCTAGTATCAGATAGTTCATTCGACGAACTCCACGAGTTTGCTTCACGTCTTGGTGTGCCCAGAAAGGCGTTTCAGGGCGATCATTACGATATCCCGGCTGAACTGTTCGACCAAGCGATAAGGCTGGGCGCAAAGTTGGTGGACCCAAGGGATTTGGTAGGTTCGCTGAAGCGAGCAGGCCTACGACTGCCACCTAAGCTGCGGCGAGGAACAGGTCAAGGCGAAGTTTCTCGACCGGAGGATTAGGTTTGTCTCAGCTGGCAGACGAGCGGCTCGCCGCCGATATTCTTCGGATCTCATCCGAGATAGGCCTTATCGGTCCAAGGGTTTCAGGCGTGGATCCATTTGAGTTCGAAAGGATCGAAATTGAAAGGGCGAAGAATGCCGGCCGAGCATCGACTATGGCCTTTACCTTCAATAAACCTGCTAGGTCTGCGGACCCAAATGTGGCATTAGAAGGTGCAAAGTCGATCCTTAGCTTTGCAATGGCCTACCCGGGCCCAGCGGTCGGTCCGGAATCTGTTCAAAGTACACCCGGTGGAAAGATCGCCTACTACGCAAAAGACGACTTCTACAGCGAGTTGAGGAGGCGACTTCGAGTGGTTGCGGATGAAGTCAAATCCCAAGGGTACCGGGCGAGGGTCACAGTCGACGAAAACCATGCCATCGACAAGGCGATAGCTAGAAGGTCGGGACTCGGTTGGATGGGCAAGAACACCTTAATCCTCACCAACCTTACCGGACCGTTCGTCATTCTTGGGGAGGTTTTCACCGATGCTGAACTGGCGAAGAGCGAGGCGTCAGGGAAGGGTTGTGGACCCTGTGAAAGATGCAAGGTTGCCTGTCCGACTGGTGCCCTTGACGAGGAGTATCGGTTAGACGCTCGGCTCTGTCTGTCGTGGCTTATCCAGAAGGCGGGGCCATTCCCATACGAACTACGTGATTCATTAGGTTTGAGATTTTACGGCTGCGACGAGTGCCTCACTTCGTGCCCGGTTGGGCGAAAGACGAGACCGAGGGCGGCAAAGGGCGAGTCAAACGTGGATCCGCTATTTTGGTTAGCTAGATCGGATCAGGATCTTATCGAGCACTTTGGCTACATGTACGTACCTAAGCGCGATCCTGACCATCTAAGGCGGAATCTTCTGCTCGTCCTCGGCAACTTTGACTGCGCAGTCGATGGGGTGCGTGAGATTTTGGCGACCTATCTCACCCACCCATCTCCAGTTCTAAGGGGAACCGCCGTTTGGGCAGCAGCCAAACTGGGCCTCGTCGACCTCCTGGATCTGGTATCCGCGGATCAGGATGAATTGGTCCGCGAGGAGCTCGCTAGGACCGCAATATTGCAACAATCGAGTGATTAGGATCGGTCGTGTTGTCTAGGCACCTGCTCGTAACTAACGACTTCCCTCCCAAAGTTGGCGGGATTCAGAACTACCTATTTGAACTGTGGAGGAGGCTTGATCCCGCCAGCTTTATGGTCCTTACCACCGACGATGACGGGGCAGACCAATTCGACCGCGCTGTAGATTTTGAGATCCAAAGGGTCAAGGGTCCGCTGCTGCCCACAGCCTCTTTGGCAAGGCGGATCGACCGACTTGCGGAAGAGTTTCAAGCCGACCTTATACTTCTCGACCCGGCCCTTCCCCTTGGAATGCTTGGTCATCGGTTGCAGCGACCCTACGGGCTGGTTCTTCACGGGGCGGAAGTCGTCATTCCGTCCAGGATTCCGATGCTTCGAGGGATTCTCAAGGGCGTCATGAAGGATGCTGAGATCCTGATTGCAGCGGGGAGGTACCCTGCTCAGTGCGCTTATGACCTACTGGGAGAATCGATAGCGGAACCCAAGGTGGCCATCGTAAACCCCGGAGTCGATGTTGATAGATTTGTAGTTCCATCTCCAGATGCCAAGTTAGCAATCCGAAGAGATCTTGGTCTTACCGAGGGGCTCGGCGTACTGTTCGTCTCGAGGTTGGTGCCTCGCAAGGGGGCGGATACCTTGATCAAGGCGATTGCCATGCTAGATCAAGGTAAGGGATCTCCACAGCTCTGGATCGTCGGTTCAGGAAGGGATAAGGCGAGGCTCGGTCGTCTGATTGAACGGAGTGGTGTAGACGCAGTTTTTTTAGGAAAACTTAGCCAAGACCGACTTGTCGCCCTGTATGGCGCTGCCGACATATTTGCGATGCTCTGCAGAAATCGCTGGTTTGGACTCGAGCAAGAGGGCTTTGGGATAGTTTTTCTAGAGGCCCAAGCCTGTGGGGTCCCCTGCCTCGTCGGGGATTCAGGGGGAGCTAGCGATGCATTAGACCCGGGAGGTAGCGGCTTCGTCGTCCAGAACCCAAAAGATGCCAAGTCGACCTCATTGGCACTGGAAACCCTGATGCGAAACCCAGAATTGAGACTTAGGATGGGTCAGAGGGCGCGAAATTTTGTCGAATCTGACTTCGACTACCGCAGTTTGGCTGATATTCTCAAAGATGCTATTGATAGTGTCGTGTTGGCTTAGTACAAGCTAGCATCGTTGAAGTTGGCGGCGGGTTGGCGCGGCCCATGGTCAGGAGGCTGAGTTGGATAGCGCTAAGGAGAAGGTGATCATCCGAGCAACCCCGTTGGAGTGCTATAGAGTCGTCACCGACTTTGCCAGCTACACCAATTGGGCGTCGGACATCAAGGCGGTAAGGGTTTTAGAGAGCGATGAGCTTTCTAGACCCAAGGTCGTGACCTTCAGGGCGGGAGCTTTCGGAAGGTCGACCTCCTATACCCTCGAATATGACTATTCGCAGGCGCCGTCGGTCGTTACCTGGAGGCAAACCGAAGGGGACATCACCTCTAAGCTCGATGGGGCTTATCGATTTAGCCAGCTGGGAGATTCACAGACCGAGGTTGAATACGAGCTGGATGCTGAGTTGATCGTACCAATACCGGGATTCATAAAGCGCAGAGCCGAGTCGAAGATTGTTCATACGGCCCTTGAGGACCTGAAGAGTAGGGTCGAAGGTCTAATTACCCACCCACAGGGTTAGGATTTTCGGAGCACCTTGTCCGCTTTAGAGGGTGTCTACCTAGGTCTGGATCTCGGGGGCACTTTGCTAAAAGCCGCCGTATATGACCCGTCGACGGCGACTCAGGAGATACTCGATTCTTATCCCATCGGGTATGGAATGGAGTTGTTTGAAGCCTCGGGACAGATAGTTCAGTTCCTCGCCAGACAGAACAAGGCCACCATCGGGATTGGCTTAGGACTCCCGGGAGTTTTAGACCATCGGAACAAGTTGAGATTCTCCCCTCATAGGGGTGAGCTAGTCGGAGTAGACATCAAGGCGGGAATCGCCGGGGTTTCAGGGGTCTGGCCACTTCTCGACAATGACGCTAACTGTGCTACCGCCTTAGAAGCTCATCACTACCCCAACTCCTCGGTGATGGTCGTCAATTTCGGCACGGGGGTAGGCGCAGGTCTGGCAATTAGCGGCTCGGTCTTCAAAGGGGCGAATGCTAGCTTCGGGGAGATCGGCCACGTAGGTCACTTTGGGAGCGAAGTCTGTGCCTGCAAGAGGGTCGGATGTTTCGAAGCAGAACTCTATTCGCTCCTTGACCCGTTATCAAAGTCCAATGGACCCGACCTTGAGGCCGCAGCCGAACTTGTAGCCGATGTGCTGTTCGACTATATACGGGTACTGGATCCCGAGTGCCTCGTGCTCGGCGGAGGACTGATATATAGTTCTAATGGACTTTTTGAAATGGTGTCCAAAGGGCTAGAAAGTGCGAATTCCACATATCGAAGCGGCTTTATGCTACGGATACACAAGGCAACTGGCCTTGAATACTCGGGAGCCATCGGCGCAGCCTTATTAAGTTCTGGAGTGGTTGGTTACGTCTGTGATACGATCGACCACTAGCGTTTTCACATGGAGTTTCGACGGATAAACGGTTTACCACCGTATGTGTTTGGGATTATTGATTCGATTAAAGCTGAGGCCCGCAGGTCGGGCAGGGATGTTATAG
>JABEUO010000208.1 GCA_013044415.1 Acidimicrobiaceae bacterium | reverse complement strand
TATCCGCCGGTATTTCCTTTAGACCACAGGATGGTATGACTTTTGAAGAGCTCTACGAGAGGGCGGATCAAGCACTCTATGTGGCTAAATCTCGTGGTGCGATGACCATCTTCTTGGCTAACGGCGACGAAGAGATGCACATCGATCCGCGCTGAACCATGGTAAATGATTGGTTCATGAGGAACAGATTCGCCCCGGTTCCCTCCAAAGGTATATTGCGATGGCGACTTAGCGTGCCGTGAGATAGATTTGCTTGCAAGGTCGATGCTTTTGGTTTATCTACGCAAGCCGGTTTGACATTTGGTACTGGCGGAGCGAAAAATATGGGGGGTTAGTGATGGATTCTGACGACCAATACGAGCTATTTCGTAACCTGGTGAGACGGGTGAATATAGGTGATACCCTAACCAGATCTGCCTCTAGGATGCCTGAGAAAATTGCCCTCATAGACGCAGGTCGGCGCTACAGCTACCGTGAGTTAAATTCGGAAGTAAACCAACTCGCCTGGTCACTAAGCGAGTACGGGTTGTCGAGGGGAGACTCTTTAGCCCTCATGGCGGGTAACTGTGCAGAATTTCTGATCACGTATTATGCATGTGCAAAACTTGGAGTCATCTGCGTACCGGTAAATCTTGGTTGGAAGTCACCTGAAATCTCTTATCTGCTCAAGCATTCTCAAGCCAAAGCGGTTGTCGTCGAGTCGCATCTCGTGCCTTCATTGCGAGAGTCACTTGACGGGGCGGATCAGATCTCCCTTGTAGTAGTAACGAAAGGCCTGGTGGATCATTTCGACCCAGGATCCGACTCGCGAACTTGGGTCAGCCTTGAGGACTTCTCCTCGCTGTCGGCTTCGCTCGAACCAGAGTTCTTTGTAGACGACCGCGATCCGGTCAGCTATCTGTACACCAGCGGAACTACTTCCGCTCCAAAGTGCGTCGCATCCAGCCATCTTTCGGTCTACCTCGAGTCGATGACGGTTGATGTGGAAATGGACCTTAAAGCTAGCGATAGAAGTGTCGCACTGATGCCGCTCTTTCACACCGCCCAACTCAATGGAATTGTCACTCCATTGGTGATCCTCGGCGCAACCATCATCCTTCTCAGGGGCTTTAATGCAGATCTTCTTTTAGAGACGATCGAGAAGGAAGGTGCGACACATATTTTCTGCCTGCCCATGATGTACAGGGCACTGCTGGACCGGCCTGACATAGAGGAGAGAGATTTTTCTACACTTCGAATCGCTGCTTACGCTATGGCTCCGATGCCCGATGGCGACCTCAAGAGGGCGATTGAAGTATTCGGATGTGGTTTCGCCCTGGCTTTTGGTCAGACCGAAATGGCACCTGTGACCACGGTCTTCAAGCCAGAATTTCAATTAGCATACGCCGGCTCAGTGGGACAGGCTGCGGTGAACACC
The DNA here is from genome assembly GCA_013044415.1 of Acidimicrobiaceae bacterium. Lineage (GTDB taxonomy): Bacteria > Actinomycetota > Acidimicrobiia > Acidimicrobiales > Acidimicrobiaceae > JABEUN01. Next base: position 3,841 of record JABEUO010000208.1, on the reverse strand, counting down.
CAGATCGAAATAATGGACGATTACGGCAGAATCCTGCCATGGGGCATGAGTGGTGAAATCGTATATCGGAGTCCCCATGCACTCGAGGGTTATGCACGTAACGAGGAAGCCACGAGGGAGGTTTTTGCCTTTGGTTGGTTCCATTCAGGAGACATCGGACACTTCGATCACGATGGTTTCCTGTGGTTTGAAGACCGTAAGAAGGATGTTATAAAGACCGGTGGGGAGAATGTTGCTTCAGTGGAGGTTGAGAAGGCGATTTATGACGCCGCTTATGGAGTTCAGGAGGTGGTAGTCATAGGCCTTCCCCACGCACATTGGGGTGAGGCAATTACTGCAGTTGTGACAAAACGGCCTGGAGCGGACCTTACAGAGGATGAGCTAATTGCGATACTAAAGGAGCGACTCTCCGGCTTCAAGGCCCCCAAGGCGGTGGTCTTTGTGGACGAAATGCCACGTACCTCAACGGGGAAGGTGCAGAAGCATATTCTCAGGGAGCAGTTTGCTGACTACTACAAAAACTGAAATGGAGTCAACTTGACGCCGCGAGACTTGCGGCGTTGACTCGATCGAAACTGACTACTCTGTCACCTTGTGGAGATCCTTGGGAATGAGATTAAGGTCAAGTTATTCGACGCTCATCTGCACATAATCGATCCTCGGTTTCCACTTGTGCAGAACCAAGGTTACCTACCCGATTTCTTCAGTGTGGAGGATTATCTCAAAAGTACCGCTTCGATCGAAGTTTTGGGCGGGGTAGTGGTGTCGGGTTCGTTTCAGGGATTCGACCAGAGCTATCTCGTGGATGCGCTTGAAAAGCTCGGTCCCAACTTCGTAGGGGTCGCTCAAATCCCACCTGATGCCGACGAGGAGGAGCTGATATTTCTAAATGAAGTAGGAGTTCGTGCGGTTCGGTTCAATCTATTTAGAACCGGGACCGAGTCGATCTCACGGCTGGAGAAAATGGCAAATCAGGTGTGGGATCTCTTTAAGTGGCACAGCGAACTCTATGTAGACCCAAAAGAACTTCGATCGCTGAAATCCCTGATCAAGACCTTGCCGATGGTGTCTATTGACCATTTAGGGATGTCCACGGATGCTCTTGACAGTGTCTTGGAACTGGTGGACGCAGGTGCTAAAGTGAAGGCGACCGGTTTTGGTCGAGTCGATCTAGACGTCCTTGGGGCGATGAGGGAGATTCATTTGGTCGATCAGAATGCACTTATGGCCGGTACCGACTTACCCTCGACCAGGGCGAAGCGGAAGTTCTCGATCGATGACCTCAATTTGATAGCTGACAACTTCGGGGAAGACGCGGAGTTGATCCTCTATAAGAATGCGCAGATCTTCTATCGACTACAAGTCCGCTAAGTAGCCGTTTTTTTCGAAAGCCCGTTACCTATGGCAAGTTATAGACCCTTAGCGACCGTCAATTTTCGCAAGTGAAGTAAAAAGCGTGCAGTGGCTCAAGAAGGCCAGGCGAGCGACCCCGGTAGGTCCATTTCTGTGCTTTGCCACAATCACCTCGGCGGTCCCGCGATCAACTGAATCAGGTGCATAGACTTCGTCCCGGTAGATGAACATTACGATGTCAGCGTCTTGCTCGAGAGAGTTGTGTACCAGAATTGAGTTGCCAAAGAAGCAGTGAGCGTCGCTCACCGTTAGGTCGTAACAGACCTCTTTTCCTGAGGGAATGATCTCCGCTACTTGGTCCCAGGTGATTTTTTCATCGACGAGTACCGCCAGGTCAACCCCCTTTTCCAGCTGGTCAAGCCTGCTCCATCCACCCAAGGTGTAAAAGGGATGGTTAGCGGTTGCCCGGATGGTAAAACCCCTCTTGGTCGAGACGGTGTAGGTCTCTTTGATGCCGGTTGCAAAGACATTTGTCAACTCACATGGGACTATTGCCTGACCGTCGAAGGCGAGGACCTTCAGAGATCTCCACCCGCTTCGAAGTATCTGGGCTATGGTCAGAGTTCTGTTATCCGATAGCGTGACAAGAGTATCGGCGGTTACGCAACCTGACTCCCTCAGGTCCGCCAACTGTGGCCTTCGATCGTGGCGAGCCTCTAAGTTTCGTGAAAGCTGCGAGAGGGCTACTACCGGAACGTCGAGTTGGCGGGCGAGTATCTTTAGACCCCTGGAAATTTCGGATACCTCGACCTGTCGAGATTCCGCACCCCTCCTACCAGACATCAGCTGGAGGTAGTCTATGACGACTAACGAGAGGCCCTCCCTTGCTTTGAGCCTCCTTGCCCGAGACCGTATGTCAAGGATCGTCAGGTCTGGGTTGTCGTCGATGTAGATCTTTGTCTCCGAGAGACGTCCGATGGCGTGTGAGATTTTCTGCCAGTCGGGATCGGTAAGCTTTCCACTCCGGATCCTCGACGAATCCACCCTCGATTCAGCGGAGACCAGCCGCTGGGTAAGTTCGATGTGGCTCATTTCGAGGCTAAAGAGCAAGACGGGCTCCTTGGCCGTTCTCGCTGCATTAGACGCAAGGCTAAGGGCGAAGGAGGTCTTGCCCATACCCGGTCTGGCCCCAACTATTAGCAAGTTTGACGGGTATAACCCGTAGATAATGTCGTCTAGATCGGCAAAGCCAGTGGGAGTCCCGTTGATCGGCCTATCGTTTTCATATAGCGCCTCTAGCTGGTCTAGGGTCTGTGAGAGCGAGTCACGTATCGGGACCATTCCGTCTGCGTCTGGTCGCTCGGCTAACTCAAAGATCTTCGATTCTGCGGCGTCTATCACCGCGTAGATGTCCTCAGGCAATGAGTACGCCATTTCGGCGATCTCCCCCGCAACCTTGATCAGTCTGCGCAGTAATGAGTACTGTCGGACAATCTCGGCGTATTGGGTGGCGTTGGTAATTGACGGTGTCGATGCCTGGAGCTCGACGAGGCCAGCGAGACCACCAACTAGGTCTAAACTCCCCGCCTTTTTCATCTCTTCGGCCACGGTGACCGGATCGATAGGGTCCCCCCGAAGAAACAGGGCGGCCATGGCTTTGAAGACGTTCTGCAGTGATCCGGAGTAGAAGTCGTCGGCGTTGACCTCTTCTAGGGACTCCGAGACCGCATCCCGGGACAGCAACATCGCTCCAATTAGGGACTCTTCTGCTTCAACGCTGTGAGGAATCGCCCGAGTCAGTATCGTGCTCAGCCGCCGACTTTCTGACTCTCCATCCACCCTTGCCATCGAACTCCCCAGAGCAATAGATGAAACAGACCCCAAGTGTTTTGGGGCCCGTTCCATAAACTACTATCGAAGTCGGCCTGCGCCGACAAACATCAACTAAATAGGACTCTCTCTTTTTAGATCAAAGACCAAGAGACTCGGTTATTCGGCGACTACCTCGACGTTAATTCGAAATTCGACGTCGTGGTGAAGCTTCACCGGAACTTCGTGGGTCCCTAGGGAGCGGATCGGATCGTCGATCGCAATCTTCCTGCGGTCGAGTTCTATCCCGGTCTGCTCAATTACCGCTTCGGCGATATCGTGCGAAGTGACGGACCCGTATAGCTTGCCTTCTTTGCCTGCATGGGCCTTGATCGTCAGGATTTTTGAGACAAGCGCCTGGGCTATCTCTTCGGCAGCCTTGCGTTCGCGGAGGTCCTTGGTATCCCTCGATCGCCTCATCTGATCGGCCTGAGCCTGAATTCCCGGGGTCGCCGGTATGGCCAACCCCTTTGGCAGGAGATAATTTCTGCCGTATCCATCGGCGATGTTAAGGATGTCGCCCTTTTTGCCGACGCCGGTTATGTCGGAGCGGAGAACTACTCTCATGGTCCTTTACTCCTCCTCGTCTGTTTCTAGCTCGTCTGTTTCTAGCTCGTCT
>JABEUO010000038.1 GCA_013044415.1 Acidimicrobiaceae bacterium | reverse complement strand
GTTGAGTCCTCGATGGACTCCTCGACCCCGATCATGGCCTGGTCCTCGGCGGACAGGAGATCGTCGTCAAGCTCGTCTTCAAGGTCCTGGTCAATTTCCTCGACTTGACCAGAGGAGCTTTTGAATTCGGCGGCCTTTGCGGCATTACCCTTAGCCGATCCCCTAGACGTGCCCTTTGATCTTGAATTTTTGGGCTTCTTCTCTTGAGGCCATACAAAAACGGTCTTCGCTGATTCGATGGTATCGAAGTCGAAACGCCTTCTCTCTGGGGTTCCCTCTATTTCTAGCTCGACTCCCGAGCCATCAGAGGAGCGAATCACCCCTTGGACTCTTGTCTTCGATCCATTAGTGCTGCGGGTCTTAATTTCTACAAGTCTCCCGGCAAACCGCCTGAAATGTTCGGCATTAAATAGTGGGCGCTCTAGCCCGGGCGATGACACCTCGAGTTCGTAATTCTGTCTCAATTCAGCGACTCGTTCGGCTAGATCGAGATCTAGAAGCTCAGATATCAATTTAGAAGCCTCGGTAATGATCTCTAAATCCGGGGTAGGATCTGCGTCTAGGGTGACTCGTAGGGTTCCAGATGAGAACCTGACCTCCAAAACGCTGAGTCCGAGTCCCACAACCGCCGAATTAATTCCGGCCTCCACCAACGACAAGTCAGCGTGAGATAGTCCAGACGTGTTCATCCCTCTGATATCTCTGTCCACCACGTCACCCACCTCTCCACTACCGTGCTTGCAAAAGCCCCCATAGAAACAAAAACGCGGGCACTGGCCCACGTCGCCTAATCACGCGCAGATGCGCGCTAAACCATCCTGACGGGGAAAGTATAGTCAGGAATGAGGCGGCTATCAGCGCCGGGCCCAGGGCGCCAAGGATCAAATATTAACTAGATAGCCCACTATTTCATCGATCGGGACTTGCGTGGTTGACCCGTCCATCCTCGATCTGACCTCGAGTTTTTGTGAATCGATGCCTCGCTGACCGACGACACAGAGGTAAGGAATACCGATCAATTCGAGGTCCGCAAATTTCACTCCAGGCCCCAAATCCCGGTCGTCATAAATGACCTCTACGCCGGCCCCCATCAGATCCTTGTAGATCCGATCGGCCAATTCTCGGACCTCTTCGGAACGAGTCGCACCGATACTCATCAAGCCAACCTTGTAGGGTGCCACTTCGCTGGGCCAGCGAAGACCCTTTTCATCGGCAAAGTATTCGGCGATCACCGCTACCAAGCGGGTCATGCCAATCCCATAACACCCCATCCAAAATGGGTGTGTTTGACCATCTGCCCCGACAAAACTCGCAATCGAGAGCTTCGAGGAGTATGCCAGTCCGAGTTGGAAGGTGTGACCTATCTCCACCGCCCTAACCAGTTTCATACCCTCAGAGCAGCGAGGACACGGATCGCCATCTTTCACGACGACCACCGAATCCCACTCATCGACGAAGAAGTCTCGGTCGAGCCAGGCACCACTTACGTGGTAATCGGCTACGTTCGCCCCCGCTGACCAGCCCTTAGGGGCAGAGACCGAAAAATCGCCTACGACCTTTACCCCTAGATTCCCCATCCCCATCGGGCCGACAAATCCTTTGACCAAAAACCCGTACCGCTCAAACTCCTCCGCCTCCAACAGGCGATATCCCGAGGGCACCTTTAATTCGCGATCTCCCGGCAGAACAAACATCGTAAGCTCGCCGTTGGGGTCAACGGTAATCATCGACTTCAACATGTCCGCCGGAGTCAAGGCCAAGCCCTTAGAGTTGATCGACTCCACTGCCCCTTTGATATCTGTCGCCGAGGGGGTATGGTGCATAACCGTCTCTTCGTGATCGACCAAAGGAGTTTCGATCCGTCGCCCACCGGCCCTAGCCGCCTCGATGTTCGCGGCGTATCCGCAGGAGGGACAGCTCGCAAAGTGATCTTCGCCAATCGCTGAGGGCGCCATAAATTCATGGTTCACGTCCCCGCCTATCGCTCCGGCGTCGGCCTCTACTGGCGCAAATGGTACTTGACAGCGGTCAAAGATCTTCAGGTACGACTGATAGATCCGCTGGTAGGTTGAACGCATCGCTAACTGGTCGGCATCGAAGGAGTAAGCGTCGGCCATGACGAACTCCTTCGTCCTCAGCAGGCCAAATCTGGGTCTCGCCTCGTCCCTGAACTTCGTCTGTATCTGATAGACGACTGCGGGGAGGTCCTTGTAGGAGGAGAGATCGGAAGATACGCTCTGTATCACGGCCTCTTCGTGGGTCGGCGCCAGGACGAACCTACCCGCTTTGGTGTCAGTGAGCATAAGTACGTCTTCCATCTTTGTCAGACGGCCGGTCTGCTCCCAGATCTCCACCGGATGGAGCGCCGGTAGGAGCATCTGCTGTGCCCCGGCGTTGTCGAACTCCTCTTCGACGATCCGATTAAGCTTCTTCAAGACCTTCATTCCAAGTGGCATGAAGGTGTAGATACCCGAAGCAAGTCTTCTGATGAATCCACCCCGAACCAGCAACTGATGGCTGATCGCCTCGGCGTCAGATGGAGCTTCTCGTAGGGTTTTGAGTACAAGCTGGGACATTCGCATGGCAAAAGGATACTACCCAAAGTAGGCCCCTCATTCGCCTAGCCATCTAACTCGGCCAACTGAATCGCCGGGCAAAAATGTGACCAGCGCGCTACTGCGTTCCGCCGAGCCTCTTCCTGATCCGTTCGATCTTCTGGCCGGAGGAGTTGACGTCCGGTCCGCGTAGTTCGAAAAGTGCGTCTCGGTCCGCCTTAGCTTCGGCTTCAGCATTCGGATCGGCTGCGGCGAGTCTCGCCTCGACACCCTCCTCCATCAACTTCTTCGCCTCAGAAAGGAGCTCTTCTATCATGTCTTGCTCCTTGACCACACGCACTATCTTCCCTCGAATAAACAGATGGCCCTTGTGCTTACCCCCTGCGATACCTAGGTCCGCTTCCCTGGCCTCGCCCGGTCCGTTGACTACGCACCCCATGACGGCGACTTGTATTGGATAACCGGTCTCCTCTAGTCGAAGCTGTGCTTCTTTGGCTAGCGCTATAACGTCGATCTCTGCCCGTCCACAGGAAGGACACGCTATGAGGTCAAGGCCCTTACGTTCCCTCAATCCGAGCGCTTCCAGTAACTGTCGACCAGCCCTGGCCTCTTCGACCGGATCGGCGGTCAGCGAGTAACGAATTGTGTCCCCTATACCCTCTGCTAGCAGGGTGGCGATACCTGCGGTCGCCTTGACAATTCCACTAGGTGGTGGCCCAGCCTCGGTGACACCTAGGTGGAGGGGGTAATCCACCGCCTCCGACAGGGCACGGTAGGACTCGATCATCAGCGGGACATTTGAGGCCTTTACCGATATTTTGACGTCGTCAAAACCGACTTCGCCGAAGAGTGCAAGCTCCCTCATAGCCGACTCGACCATCGCCTCAGGTGTCGCATTCCCGTATTTCTTATAGAGTTCTGGGTGCAAAGAACCTGCATTTACCCCGATCCTGATTGGAACACCCCTATCTTTGGCCTCTGAAGCTACTAACTTGATCTCCTCGGGCTTGCGCAGGTTTCCAGGATTTAAACGTAAACAAGCAACTCCCGCCTCCAGGGCCGCCAGCGCCATCTCGTAGTGGAAGTGGATATCGGCAACTAGTGGAACAGGGGATCTTGGGACGATCTGGGCGAGTCCCTCTGCGGCCTCTAGGTCGTTACAAGTGCAGCGAACGATATCCGCTCCAGCGGCATAGAGGGCATAGATCTGCGATAGGGTACCTTCGACGTCGGCGGTCTTAGTCGTGGTCATCGACTGGACGGTAATAGGCGCGCCTCCACCGACTGGAACCTTGCCCACCATGATCTGCTTGGTAGCTCTTCTCGTTGCAAGTTCTAGCACTGGTCGGCTCACAAGATCACTTCCTCGTTATCGGTATAAATAGTTACAGGTATCAATGGGCAACTCCCGATCTGACACTCGGGAGACTCCGCATCATCCAAATGGATTTCCGAGCGGGTGGGTCACGTCTAGGTAAAGAGCGGTAACTCCCAAGATGATTATCAATGCAAATACAGCATATGTCAGAGGCATCGCCTTGGTAATATCCATCTGATAGCGCCTCCCCTTCTTCGACCTTGCCCATTCGTAGACCGCCACGGCGACGTGCCCCCCATCAAGGGGCAAAAGCGGGATCATGTTGAATATTCCGACAAAGATGTTGATCGAAAAGAGGAGGCCTAGGACCGTTTCTAACCCAGAATGAACCGCCTGGGATGCGAGTCTTACGATCCCAACCGGGGACTCAAACCTCGACTGGGCCCCCGGGGAGGCCGGATTTGTGGAGGGATGGACCAGCTGTGAAGCGTAAAGGGAGATTCCATGCGGTGAGAAATGCGAGACCAGAGCAGACACCGTTTGAGCACTAGTCGAAACGATTCCGGAGGCGGCTTTGGATACCGCCTGCAAAGGGTTATAGGTGGAAGTTCCATAGCCAAGGACGATACCGATCATGCCTAAGGGCTTTTTCCCGGTGTAGATGGCCTTGTGGTCCTCCTGAACATTCATTGCATTGACCGGAGTAACCCTGATAAAAAGGTCCTTGTTGTTTCGGGCGACCTCAAGTACGATCTGCTTCCCAGGGTGAGAGTTGATGAACGAGGCGAGTTCTGACCCCGAAGTAACTACCTTGTTATCGACTTTCAGAATCTGATCACCTGGCTTCAACCCAGCCTGCGCCGCCGGGGTAGCCATGTTTGAAAATACCGATAACTGGCCCACGATAACTTTGTTGGCATCCGGCACCCCAACGAAGGCAAAAATGGACCATAGGATCACAAAGGCCATCAAGAAGTGCATAAATGAACCGGCGGCTGAGGTGGCTATCCTCGCAGGGAAGCTCGCCTTACGGTAGGTCCTCTCCTCGTCGGCTTCTGGGACCTCGTCGATGGAGTTCATACCGATGATCCGCACATAACCACCAGCGGGGATCGCCTTGACTCCATACTCGGTCTCACCGAACTTTTTAGAGTAGATCCGAGGGCCGAAACCCAAGAAATACTCGGTCACCTTCATCCCGGATATCTTCGCCACGATGAAGTGTCCGAGCTCGTGAATCATGATCATCGCCACGATAGCGAGGACTACGAGTACCGTCGGAAGAGTGGAAGTATAGATGGCCAGGGCAAGTAGAACCAGCAACACCACGATGAGCCTGACGAGCGGGCGCCCACCGAAACCTCGGGCCCCAGCCAGGTCGACCTCCGAAGATGCCCCTAATGGAGGATCGGTTTGCGATCGAGACGGGGTCAGATTAGACAATCGGCGAACCCCAAATTCGAAATGGGCGACTCATCGCTGTTGGATTTTTTGAATCAGCCACTCGGTTACCCTCCTCGACTCCCTGTCAAGATCGTATATTTCCTCTATTGAAGAAGGCTTAGAAGACCCGTAGTGTTCCATGGATAAAGACAGAATATCTGCGATGGTCCTCCATTGGAACTCACCTTGGAGGAAGTGAGCAACCGCCACCTCGTTTGCGGCATTAAACCAGCAAGGGGCTCCGCCCTCCGCCTTACCCGCTTCGATAGCAATATCTAGGGCCGGAAAGTTCTCGGTATCGGGTTGGAAAAATTCCAGGGTCTGATCGGTCGGCCAATTCATAGAGCCAAATGGAGAACTCGCCCGCTCCGGAAAGAGCAGGGCTCTGGAAATTGCCAGTCTCATATCGGGGCGTGATATCTGAGCGATAGTAGAGCCGTCTTTAAACTCCACCATCGAATGGACTATCGACTGAGGATGTATCACGACCTTGATCCTGTCCATCGGCACAGCAAAGAGAAAATGTGCCTCGATGACTTCAAGACCCTTATTGACAAGGGTCGAAGAATCGACGGTGATCTTCGGACCCATCGACCAGGTTGGGTGAGCGAGGGCTTCTTTTAGTCCTGCGACATCCAGCTCGGCCTTTTTGGATCTAAAAAACGGACCGCCCGATGCGGTAAGGATAAGCATCGTCGACTCCCGGTCCCAATCCCTCCCTTCGAGGCACTGAAAGATCGCCGAATGTTCAGAATCCACCGGGAGAATGTGGGATTTCGACTCCGCTAGCTTCTCATTTACGAGTTCACCAGCTGCGATGAGCGACTCTTTGTTTGCCAAGGCGAGCGGCTTGTCAGCCTCAATCGCTCGTACTGTTACCTCAAGTCCTGCGAATCCTACTACCGCGTTTAGTACGATGTCCGCAGCATCGACGAGTGAGAAGACCTCTCCACCTACGACGAGTTCAGAATAGTCTGCAACCTCGCGAGCGATCTTGGCGGCGGCTTCTTCGTTTAGTACCCCGACATACCTCGGACGAAATTCCTTCGCTTGAGCTAAAAGTGCCTCTACGGACGAATAAGCAACCAGAACCTCTGCCTTGAGACGATCCTTCTCCTGCCGGATCACCTCGAGGGCTTGGGTTCCGATCGAGCCAGTAGAGCCAAAAACTGCCACAGCCTTGCGACCCATCTTGGCCTCAACTCCTTGGCTAAAGTCACCACCCACTATAGGTGCAAGAGCCTGAAGAGATAGTAGACAAAGGGCAGAGCAAACAGGACGCCATCGATGCGATCGAGGATTCCACCATGGCCAGGTAGTAGGCTGCCAGAATCCTTCACGCCGAGGTCCCTTTTGACCATCGACTCAGCCAAGTCGCCTATCGGTGCGACGATAGCGACGACCACCCCAAGGATTAGCCCCTTCGACATGGTAAATGGGTGGATCTGCCCTACAATTAGCGTCCCGATCAAAACGGTTGCAACCGCCCCTATGGCGAGGCCCTCCTGGGTCTTTGATGGCGAAAGGCTGGGAGCTAGTCGATGCTTTCCAAAGATCGATCCCCCTGCATAGGCAAAGACGTCCGATGCAGAGGTACAAATAAGCGCCGCCAGCATCAGTCCAGGACCTTGTGAACCGAATGCACCTTTGGGCTCGAGGATTAATCCGGCGAAGGAGCCGAGTCCCCCGACCCACAAGAAGCCCATAAATGTCGAGGAAATCCCCGCTGATGGACTTCCCTTTCCAAGACCCGCCAAGAACCAGATCATAGAGAAGACGACGACTAGAACGCTAGCCAGCACGAGTCCTTCGAACCCTCTCGAATAAGCTCCAAGGAGCGCAGTGATCGCCCCAACGAGCGCCACTACCCCGATGGGTTTGGCACCGCCAACCCTAGCAAGCTCCAAATACTCGATGAGTGCCAAGACGACGGCGAGCAAGACTAGCACCAACATTACTCGCGCCCCGAGGGCTGCGGCAGCTATAACTACCGCCCCTAGAAGTAGCCCGGTAACCGTGGCCTTGAAGGGGGAACGCGGCTTCGCATCCAGGGACTCTTGCCCCCTTGAAGCCTTTGATTCAATTGAGTTCTTCCCACTAGATTGCACCACCCGTCTCTGCCGTGATGGCATAGAGTCATCGGCCTTAGGGTACCTCTGGCTAGCCGAATCGACGACTCCTCGTTGGGATAGCGAAGTGACTTCACCCCTGCGGGCCGACCTCTTTGCAATAGTGAATGCTCTTGATGGCATCGATCGGGATGCCCGCTTTTCGGTCTTTTTACTGTGTCGACCACCGGCTCTTTGCGGTCTCGTTGGATCGTCGGCGGCGTCGGAGTTCGAAGTAGCCTGCCCCTTGTGAGCTTCGGATCTCCCCTTTCTCGGTTCAGATTCATTGGCGTACCTAGAATCCATAGTTGAGCCCTGTCCTTGATCTATCGGCATTCGGTCCCGATAATCAGCCCTGCCAGAGGTCGATCGGGCTGGTTGGCTATTGGATGGTGACGTAGCCTTTGTCGACGGTGGTGTACTTTGGATCGAACTGCCGCCCTCCCGGATAGCCCCGCTCCGCCCCTTCTGTTCTCTGCCTTCGACTTGTTCTCTGCCTTCGACTTGTTCTCTGGCTTCGACTTGTTCTCTGGCTTCGACTTGTCTGATGCCAGCTACCTGCTGAGTGCTATCCAGCTGATTCCTGCTATCGACTTTTATGCCATCGACTTTTATGCCATCGACTTTTATGCCATCGACCGAGTGCCAAATATCATCCTCCGCCCTACCCCTTCGAGGGCTCCTCCAGAGCGGTGGATCCGAGGAGAGCTCCAAAAGAATCCTTGGGATGTCGCCGGTTGGAGGATCTGTCCAATGTGGCAACTGAGATGAGTCCTCCTGTTCAGTTAGCCCCTCAACCTTCCGGGACTCGTCGTCGCCTCGTCTGTTATCACTCCATGGATCCGCCCCTAGCGCCACGGTACCTCCTAAATGCCACGACTCGGAAGAGACTAGATCTCCAGCAGCTCTTTTTCCTTATGCGCCAACGACTTGTCGAGTTCGCTTATATGGTCTTGCGTCAGTTTGTCGAGGTCCTTCTCGAAGCGTTCGAGTTCGTCGGATCTAACCGTGCCGGCCTTCTCAAGCTGCTCCAGCTCGTGGCGGGCACTGCGACGTACGTTGCGTACCGCCACTCTCCCCTCCTCCGCCTTCTGTCGCACGAGCTTTACGAGCTCCTTGCGCCTCTCTTCAGTCAACTGAGGAAAGGAGAGCCTTATCACGGAGCCGTCATTAGAAGGGTTGATTCCAAGATCGCTCCCCAGAATCGCCTTCTCGATGGCCTTTAGGGCATTTTTGTCATAGGGGGAGATGACCAGGGTTCGTGCCTCTGGGACCGAAAAGCTTGCCACCTGCACCATGGGTACTTCGGACCCGTAATACTCCACCAGCAACTTCTCAACCAGAACAGATGATGCCCTGCCCGTTCGGAAGTTCGAAAATTCACTTACCGCGTGTGTCACAGCGCGAGACATCTTCTCTTGGGTCTGTGAGACAACTTCTTCTACCGAGGTTGGTTCCATTATCTAACCAGAGTACCTAGACGTTCGCCCGCCATCGCCCTAACAACATTTCCTACCGCCGAAACATCAAACACCAGGATCTC
>JABEUO010000207.1 GCA_013044415.1 Acidimicrobiaceae bacterium | reverse complement strand
TTCAAGCCGTGTAATTACTGTGTATGTTTTCTCCGGTCTTTTGTGGAGAAGGAATGAGGGAGGCCAATGGATTCCGCTTACGGATATCGAGGGCCACAGGCATGCGCCATTGTCGGGATCACCTATCGGCAGCTTGACTACTGGGCTAGAACTGATCTAATAAGGCCATCGTTGGCAGACGCTTCGGGTTCTGGTTCGCAACGCCTTTACTCATACCAAGACCTTATTCAACTTCGAATTATCAAACAACTTCTGTCAGGCGGCTTAAGTTTGAAGGCCGTCAGGTCGGCAATGATCGAGTTACGCATACTTCTGGACGACGACGCCAGCGGAGCCGATCTAATCGTCGTTGGAAAGAAGTCGGTCTACCTCCGCGATGGAGAAGACTTGATTGATTTGCTACGTAAGCAGCAACTAGTTATGGGGATTGTGGTATCGCTTAACGATCTCCACCGCGAACTAGACACCAAGATCATTGAGTTGAACCCGCCAACCATCCACGAGAATCAGCAGGTGCTGCCATTCGCATTAGAGGAGGCCGGGAAGTCAGATTCTCAGCATGTGTCCAAGACTGGATAGTTTCAAGGATTAGAAGTAGCTCGCTTTTGGGCATTGAGGGCAATTTTTGATTGGACAAACTCTGCTCGAGTGTAGCAATTCGCTATGGTTTTGGTCACTTCATTTATTAGTGCGAGCGTGAAAGAATGTGGAGCGAAATGGCTAGCATCAACCTTTAATGACTAAGCGCACTCCTCTTTACGAATTACACCTAGAACTCGGCGCAAAAATGGTTCCATTCGGTGGTTGGGAAATGCCACTGTCCTATCCAGATGGTACCGTCAGCGAACATTTGGACTGTCGGTCGAAGGCTGTTGCCTTTGATGTATCACATTTGGGCACCTTGGAATTTGACGGTAGTGACACCTTTTCGTACCTTCAAGACCAGCTCAGCAACGACCTAGCAAAAATTGCCGCTGGGCGCACCCAATATACACACTTGCTCGATGAACAGGACGCATCTATAGTCGACGATCTCATCGTCTGGTGGGTTGATGAAGATAGGTTCCATGTTCTGCCGAACGCCGCCAATACAGACGTCGTACAGGAGGTTCTGGGCGGAAAGAATTCAACCGAAGGTCGGGCTCTGATCGCGGTACAAGGCCCCTTGGCCAGAGAATTGGCGTCGACATTTGTGCCGGAAGCGGCGGGCGTCGGAAAGTTTCGAGTCATTGAGTTCAGCTACAGAGGCAAGACTTGCTTTGCTGCGGGAACCGGGTACACCGGAGAAGACGGTTTCGAGTGCTACGTACCGGCTGAGCTATCCACTTTATTTTTCAAAGATCTTCTGCAGGCGGGTGTCGTTCCAGCCGGACTTGGAGCTAGGGATACCTTGAGATTAGAAGCGGGTCTTCCCCTCCATGGGCACGAGCTTAAAAAGGGTGTTTCACCCCCCGAGGCGAACCTCGACTGGGTAGTTGGTTATTCAAAGCCTGATTTCAGGGGGAAAACTGCTGTCGAGTCTCGAAAGGAGCGTGGTCTCCGCTATCGGCTTTTCGGAGTACGCTCAACCGGTCGCCAACCATTGCGTGAAGGTGCATCGGTGTATTTGCAAGGACGAGCAATAGGACAATTGACAAGCGGTAACTTTTCCCCCCTGCTCAAGTGCGGTATCGGATTTGCCTTGCTGGAGCCAGCGATGGCCTTGGATGTCGAGGTTGAAGTGGACATGCGAGGAAGACGAGTTCCAGCTGTTACCACAACCTATCCTTTTTACAAATCTTCAAAGTAGTAATTTTCTTCTCGTCGAAGGGGGCTATTAGTGGGAAGTTTCGTTCCGCATACTGATGCTGAAATAGCAGAAATGCTGTCGAATTTGGGTCTGCAGGAAATTGACGACCTTTACGATCACCTTCCCGACGGAGCTAGGTTCAATGGTGAACTATCGATCCCCGTCGGCGTTTCTGAGGCCGATGTGCTGGATTTCATGGATTCACTTGCAAGAAAGAATCGCCCGACGGGCAGAGAGTTAATCTGTTTTGCCGGCGGAGGGGCTTATGATCACGATGCTTCGGCGGCTGCGATGGCGATGGCCAGTCAGTCGGCTTTTGTCACCTCTTATACGCCTTACCAGCCAGAAGTTGCCCAGGGTGTACTCCAGGCACTTTTTGAGTATCAAAGCCTCATTTCCAGGCTGAGCGGACTCGAAGTTACCAATGCATCACTCTATGACGGAGGAACGGCGCTAGTCGAGGCTGCAAATTTAGCATGTGCCCATACAGGGAGGTCCCGAGTACTGATTTCACGAGGAATTCACCCCAATTATCGGCAAATGATCAAGACATACGCTCGAGGAAGCGGCCACGAGGTAGTTGAGGTGGCCCTGAGCGGGTGCTCGACTGACCTTAGCAGTGTGAGCCTAAATGGGGCTGCTGCACTGTGCATAGGGTACCCAAACTACTTGGGGGAGATCGAAGATTTGCAGGAGGCTAAGCGGCTTTGCGAAGTTTCCGGGGCGCTTCTAGTGGTGGTTTACGATCCGGTGTCCGTCGCGTCCTTGAAATCTCCAGGTGAATTGGGCGCAGACGTGGCCGTTGCCGAAGGTCAGTCGCTTGGCGTTCCTCTCTCCTTCGGCGGCCCCTATTTGGGTCTCTTCTCGGCTAAGAGTGGGCTCGTCAGGTCTGTGCCTGGGCGACTTGTAGGCGAGACCGTCGATATGGAAGGTCGAACTTCCTACGTGACCACCCTCCGGACGAGGGAACAGGATATACGTAGGGAGAAAGCATCGTCGAACGTGTGCACAAATCAGACCCTGATAGCGATTCAGGCGGCAATCTATCTATCCTGGCTCGGAAGGTCAGGGTATGCCGAACTCTCCAGGCGCTGCTTTTCAGCAACCCGGTACCTGGCGGATGGAGTCTCTTTGATACCAGGTGTAAAGGTGTTGAACCGGAATTTTTTTAGGGAGTTTGCGGTGGAGCTGCCAATCGACGCTGTTCTAACGGTTGAACAGATGGCTGATCGCGGTTTTTTGGCTGGGGTAGCTATCAAGGAAGGGTACGAGGAGTCGCCGTTGGAAGGGGCACTCCTTATTACAGCTACTGAGAAGCGTACCAGGATTGAAATTGATAATTATCTCCAAGCCTTGAGGGAGGTTGTGGCAAAGTGACTGAACATTTTGACCTACCTGGAGGCGGTGTAGCCTCGTCGTCACCTCTGGTTGGCTCGGGTACTGAACCAACGATATTCGAATTTTCGGTCCCGGGCCGCAAATCATCGTCCTTTAGGAATTCAGGGGTCGACATCCTGGACCCTGCTTCGGTTCTCGATTCAAATTTTTTGCGTTCAACAGAAGTTGAACTTCCTGAGGTTTCGGAACGAGACCTAGTTGGCCACTTCACAAGGCTCGCTTCGAGACAATATAGTGTCGACCTTGGGGCCTATCCTTTAGGGTCGTGCACCATGAAGTACAATCCCAAGTTTGCGGACAATGTAGCCGGCATGCCAGGCCTGAGTGCCGTTCATCCTGCTTCACCAACAGGTCTAATCCAAGGATGGTTAGAGCTCCTCGTGATGGCAGAAGAGTACCTTTGCGAGATTACTGGTATGAAGGCGGCGACATTTCAGCCAGCCGCAGGAGCGGCGGGTGAATTGACGGGGCTGTTGTTAATTAGAGCCTTTCTCGAGCACACTGGTTCAAAAGCCAACAAGATTATCATTCCTGACTCCTCTCATGGAACCAACCCGGCGTCAGTGACCCTTGGCGGTTTTGAAGTCCTAACCGTGCCGAGTGATGAGGATGGGTTGGTCGATATTGAAGCGCTAGCCAAGATACTCGATGACGGTGTCGCCGGAATGATGATGACTAATCCGAACACCTTGGGTCTCTTTGAGGTAAAGATTACGGAAATTGCAAGGATGGTTCACGAGGTTGGCGGCCTCATGTATTACGACGGCGCTAACCTCAATGCAATTCTCGGCATTTCGCGACCTGGAGACATGGGGTTTGACGTCGTTCACTCAAACCTCCATAAGACATTTGCAACACCTCACGGCGGCGGAGGTCCGGGGTCTGGTCCGGTGGCCGTGTCTAGTGCTCTGGCCGACTTTCTGCCTGGGCCCAAAGCGTGTCGGCTCAACGATGGCGAAGGTAAGTTCGGTTGGGAAGTACCACCACTATCCATAGGTAGGGTTCATTCCCACTTTGGCAATGCCCTGGTGGTAGCCAGAGCCCTGGCATACATGATTTTTAACGGTTCCGATGGGCTCAAGATGGCGAGTGATTTGGCGGTTCTTAATGCCAATTGGCTAAAAGCTTCGATTGATGACTATTACGAGATCCCCTTTAATGGCGTGTGCATGCATGAATTTGTCGCATCAGCTCGCCAGATCAAAAAGGATACTGGGATAAGGGGATTGGACATTGCGAAGTCACTTTTCGAAAGGGGCTTTCACTCTCCCACGGTCTATTTCCCCCTAATAGTTGAAGAGGCGCTAATGATTGAGCCTACCGAGACAGAGTCACCTCAGACCGTTAGAGCTCTGGCGGATGCATTGATCGACATTGCCAAGCTGGCTCGAGATCCTGAGTCGAAGGGGGCCCTGCACGATGCGCCCACTACAACCCCGGTGCGGAGGCTGGACGAGGCACGGGCCGCTCGAAACCCAAAACTTGTGTTTTGATCGCTACTCTATTAAATCAACTGGAAGGTATTCAAGCAGCTATAACCCTAGAAATTTCACAATTTCATATATAGCGTCGTCGGACAAGTTCCTTGGAGTGTCCGTCCTTAGGGTCCTGCCCTGGCACTAGTGCGCATTATGGAGTTTTCAGATATCCCTTATTTAGCGAAATAGCAATATATTTGTCTGTAGTTTGTTTCTATTAGCGTCGCTTTAGCCCAACTGGAGGCTTATTTATGGAAAAAGGTAGCAGCGAAGACGGAAAAGGTGGCGCTCCGGCGGCGACCTTGGATCTCATTTCAAAGAGTTACAGGGACATGACCCGAGCGGCACTGGGATTCGCAGAAAATGCCTTGACCGAATATGTGGATTTCACTAAGAAGCTTGGTTCGGCAAAAAGGCCGGATGAAAAGGATGAAAAGTCGAAGATCTTCAAAGATCCAGCCTGGGATAATAATCCTGCGTTTTCGGCAACTAAGGAATCTTACCTACAGCTGCGCAAGGCGGCAGAGAAGGCCGTCGAGGAGGCGGACCTTGACCAGGCGGCGCGGAGAAAAGCTGAACTCTCGGTAAAACTCTACTTCGATGCACTTGCCCCAACTAATTTCTTCTTCACTAACCCGGCTGCCATTCGAAAGGCTTTTGAAACCGGTGGACTGAGCGTGGTCGCTGGTGTGCGCAATTTTATCGATGATTTGCTCAATAATAAAGGTATGCCTCGGCAGGTGGATGCCAGCCCATTTGAAGTAGGTGTAAATCTGGCGTGTACGCCTTCAAAGGTAATATTTCGAAATGAACTCATCGAACTGCTTCAATATATCCCACAGACTGAGACCGTTCATTCAAACCCCCTGCTTACTAGCCCACCATGGATAAACAAGTACTACATCATGGACCTCGCTCCTGACAGGAGTTTCATCGAGTGGGCCGTCAAAAACGGACACAGTACCTTTGCAATTAGCTACCGTAACCCTACGAAGGAGATGGCCGACTTCGCAATGACCGATTACCTCGAGAGGGGCTTTTTAGCAGCTCTGGACGTAGTCTCTGAGGTCACCGGGTCAGAAGTGGTTGACGTTGCTTCGCTATGTCTCGGTGGTACCTTGACAATGGCCGCCGCCGCTTACCTCAGTTCCAAGGGACAGGGAAGTCGGATCGGTAACATAACGCTGCTAAATACCATGGTAGATTTCTCGGATCCAGGCTCACTGGGTGCTTTTACGGACGAGGAGTCGGTCGAAGACCTAGAGAAATCAATGCTAGACAAGGGCTATTTGGATAAAGACTCCATGGCTAGGACCTTCGACTTTCTTCGTCCTGCGGACATGATTTTCAACTATGTTGGGCCAAACTGGTTGATGGGGGAGAAGCCACCGGCTTTTGATGTTCTAGTTTGGAATTCGGACTCTACTAGGATGCCGGCGAAAATGCACAGTGAGTATTTGCGCTCCTGTTACATCGAAAATCGTCTGGCAAAGGGGAAGATGAAGCTTGCCGATACGGTGCTAAACGTGAAGGACGTTAAAAGCCCTTGTTATATCCTTTCGGCACAGAATGACCATATTGTCCCTTGGAAGTCTGCATATAAAACTAACCACCTGACTTCAGGTGAGACCCGCTATGTCCTTAGCAACGGCGGCCATATAGCCGGGGTAGTCAATCCGCCGAGCGCAAAGGCTTGGTACCTCGTTGGAGATGAGTCGGTTAAAGACCCCGCTAAGTGGATTGAGGGAGCTCAAAAGGTAAATGGATCTTGGTGGCAAGACTGGGCTGAGTGGAGTAGCACTAGATCGGGCAGTCAAGTAACACCGCCACCCGTTGGGTCTAAAAAACACCCGGCCCTTTGCGATGGACCGGGCGAGTACGTCAAAGAGGCTTAGTATCGAACAACCCGAATGAGGAGAAATTAAGTCCCCTCATTCGGGTTGCCGATGCTGATTGTAAAATTTCTAATATGGTGTCACCAGCGCATTTCAAAGCGGACTAACTTCGCCTTAAAATGGCACAGAAGGGAAGATCTGTTCGGCTAAAGTTGGCTTTCAGTAGATCTCAAGCGGTTCATGGCTCGTTTCGACGCTCTTTTTTGGAGGGTCCATTCTTCTCGACAGGACCAAAGCTAACGTTAAGATTATTACCACTGCGGCATCGACGCCGAGTTCGATTATTCCTCGATTGAAGAGAGAACTCGGTTCATTCTGTGATGCAGAGAGTTGTGCCCCAATTACCAATATCCGTCGTACTGAAGAAATTATACCAATTATAAGGAAGCTTTTTAGCTGAAACCCACCCTTGGACAGGTGTGTAGCTACGGTACCGAGTAGTTCCATCAGGATGATTACGAATAGGGCGTCATTGAGTATTGTGGTGAGCTGAAAGGTGACTTCAGTGTTAAACCTCACCCCTACAATGTCGTGCAAGGAGCCGATAACTGTGTAGGCGGCCATAACTACCAGTAAGACTCCGACTATTACGTATACGATCTTCTCGATATAGCTGAGAATCTCTCCGGCGGTTTTGTGTGGTGTGGATGACTTCACACCTCCAGGATAAGGCGCCTCGTGCAATTCTCATCAACTTTGACAATTCTCATCAACTTTGACTATTTGGTACTAAGGAGTAACAGAAATTGACCCTGGCTGACAGGCGCCAAGCACGGTCACTACCCGCTCTGGTCCTGCTCTTGCTGGTAGCTCTGGTCTGGGGGGCCACCTTCTCACTGACAAAGGATGCACTTGTACATACTTCGGCGGAGTCGTTTCTCTTTTTACGCTTCGCCTTAGCGACGCTGGCAATGGCGCCAATGATCCGCTTCGCAAATCCATCCCGAGCGCGATTGCCGACAAAGAATGAACTGGTGGCTGGTGGCGTGCTCGGATTGTTGATGTGGGCGGGCTATGAACTTCAGACCGTTGGATTGAACAGCATTTCGGCATCGTTATCTGGCCTTCTTACCGGTCTTTCGGTAGTAATGGTTCCCTATATTTCACTTTTGTTCCATCGTAAGGTTAGGACGAACGCGATAGTCGCCACATTTCTCGCCCTGGCTGGGACTGCATTGATATCCGGTTTCGGAAGGATTAATTTTGGAATTGGAGCTTGGCTCACTATTGGTTGTGCGATAAGTTTCGCTTTGCAAATTTCGGTAACCGATACTGTTATCTCTAGATGCAACTCAGTTCGGTTGGTCTTCGTTGAGCTAGGCGTCGTCAGCATTCTTAGTCTGATCTCGCTACTATTCTCCTCCCGAGGGTCGTCAGGGATGGTCATGTCGCAACTAGCCGACATTCGATTCTCGATAGTGGCTACCGGGGTTGTCGTAAATGCTCTTGCTGCGACGACATTTGCATTTTTGGCCCAGGCCTTTGCTCAAAGGAGGCTTCCTCCAACCGAGGTTGGTGTAGTTCTGGCCCTCGAGCCTGGCTTTGCGGTAGTTGTAGCTACGTTTCTTGGGGCGCCGATCACCATTGCTGAGGCACTTGGAGGGGTTTTGATCGTGATCGGTGTTGCCTGGGCGGCGATTTAGTTATTAAACTTACGACCCCGGAGCATTCCTGAAGAAATGCTGAAGATGGGCTAAAATTAGGGACTTATAGCAGTTGCCAAAAAGCTCAAATAGGGTCTCAAGTCACAAGTTGGCAATTTATAGCGGGTCCCTGTAGCACCAAAGGGGGGTTATCGATTAACATCACTTTTGGGACTCGATTGCATCGGAGTTTACAACCGATGCCAGCACAGTTGGGCAGATGTCCATGGAAGCGTTTCAAGTAGAGAAGTCGGAGGCCTCCTGGCCAAGGCAGCACGAGGTAGCTAAGGGTAAGGGAACCCAGCGGCCGGTAGCTTCGCGCTTTGTAAGGGATTTTGTCGAATTGGATGCGCCTTACGAGGTAGCGAAGAGGGCCTTTTTTGATGGAGGAACTTCTTGGCTGTCACCGATCGCCACCGACGCTGAGATGGACGGTGAACGTCTCAGGGTTCGAGTCGGGGTAGGGGACAGTGAGACCGTTCTGTCCAAGGAAGTGCAGCTTGTAGTCTCCGAGCCGAGGGAGCGCAAGGGTGAACTCGTAGTTAGCCTTCGATGGGAGGCTGCGCAGGGTGCCTGGTTATTCCCGCGACTTGACGCTGACCTCGGATTGGCTCCCATAGGTGATGGAGTATGCCAGTTGTGGTTGGACGGAACGTATAAGCCACCACTAGGGAGGACTGGGCAGATACTTGATCAGACGCTCCTCCATAGAGTAGCTGAGTCCACGATTAGGTGTTTTCTCGTAGGGATAGCCAACACTCTTGAAAGGCTAGCCAAAGAGGGCTCTTGAGGCGGGTAATTCCCTCGAGATCATGACGCTACGGCCCTTTCGGGGCACTGTCTGGCGATTCGAGGCGGGCCTAGGCTTTTGTGTATATCCTTTTGTGGACCGTATTGCGACCCCTCTAGACTTCTAGTAGCTTCCCGGACTTGTACTTCCTGTTTTTGATCGGCGGCGTGGTTCGCTCGCCTAACCAGGGTGGTTCGACCATAGGGAACTCAAGTACTCCGAATTTCGATGTAGGCAATGGGGCAAGTTACTTCCGGTCGGTGGGCAAAGTCCATTTTTTGTCATTTCCAACGCCGAACTTATTCTCGATGGGTAAAGCGGTCGATTATTGGTCTTCTTGATGAACTGAGCGATATATCCTGGGCGATTTTGAAATCGTAGTTGAAGTAAGACAATCGTGTGCAAAATGATTGATTCCGTCAGTAAAAGTTTGGTATTTATGCACCTTGTGGTCCTAGGCTCATAGTTATTGTTTAGCGGTTTGCTTTCGAAGGATCGCTTTAGGTTGGCAGGTGACTTCGAGAGCAGGAGGGGTGAATTTCTTTTGCGCAAGACCAAATTGGTTGCGACATTAGGTCCGGCAACCGATAGACCAGGGGTTCTACTTGAGCTGATCAAACAGGGATTAGACGTAGCCAGGCTGAATTTTTCGCACGGTAGCCACGACGAGCATCTCGGCAGAATGGTGGCGGTGCGAGAGTGTTCTGAACAGGTTGGGCGTTTTGTTGGTATCCTTGCAGACATTTCCGGACCAAAGATCCGACTTGGAAACCTTACTAATCCTCTGCAACTCAGAGCCAATGACATCGTTAGGCTGATCGAGGCACCTTACTCCGACGACGATTATGTACTGCCGGTGCAGGTTCCAGACGTGCTATCTCAAATGAAGGAAGGAATCAGGTTTTCCATTGCGGATGGTTTGATAACCCTGGTAGCGACTAAGGTGTCAGACTCTTCAGTAACCGCGCGAGTGCTGGTCGGTGGGATAGTTAGTTCACGTAAAGGAATAAGTTTTCCAGGCATCAAGATCAAGCTCCGAACCATCACCGAAAAGGATAAGGGAGACATTATCTTTGCAACACAGCAGGGTGCTGATTTTCTCGCTATATCGTTCGTTCGTTCAGAGCACGACATCATCGAAGCTCGACAGATTGCTCGAGAGGCAGCGCAGGGCCGAGACGTACCGCGCATCATCGCAAAAATTGAAACTCCATTTGCCCTAGAACGGATCGAGGAGATCGCCAAAGAGGCGGACGGAATCATGGTCGCCAGGGGTGACCTCGGGGTAGAGATCGATGCAGAGGAGGTTCCCCTCGAGCAAAAGAGGCTAATACACATTTGCAATTCCCTGGGCAAGCCGGTTATCACCGCTACGCAAATGCTCGAATCGATGGTCCATTCACCAATTCCGACTCGGGCTGAAGCTACTGACGTTGCGACAGCAATATTGGATGGTACTGATGCCGTCATGCTGTCTGGAGAAACGGCGGTGGGGGAATTCCCAATTGAAGCACTTACCGTACTCGGGCGAATCGCAGAGAGGACTGAACGCGAGTTTCATAATTCAGCCCTAACTCAGGTCGTTCGGCCTTCTCCCGTTAGAAAGAGCGTTGCCGACTCGATCGCATTCTGCGCTGCGGAATTGACTAACTCCCTTCCGATAAAAGCGATTGTTGCTTCGACTAAGTCCGGTCACTCCGCCCGAGTTATCGCTAAGTTCAGACCGGATGTCACCATTGTGGGAGCGACACCTTATATATCAGTTGCACGATCTCTAACCTTATCGTTTGGAGTGACACCAGCGATCGTCTCAAAGTCGCTAGATACCGACAAGGTGTTGGATGAGAGCGTTACTGCCGCCCAACGGATGGGAATTATAAAAGAAGGCGACTTGGTGGTTTTAGTTTTAGGGCTTCCTTTTGGTGTTGGTGGAACAACCAACCTCCTAAAGGTACATCTGGTTGGCGGTGGCTACTTGATGGGCGAGAGGGTCGGCTAGTCGCAAAGTTTTCATCGGAGGGT
The DNA here is from genome assembly GCA_013044415.1 of Acidimicrobiaceae bacterium. Lineage (GTDB taxonomy): Bacteria > Actinomycetota > Acidimicrobiia > Acidimicrobiales > Acidimicrobiaceae > JABEUN01. Next base: position 7,943 of record JABEUO010000207.1, on the reverse strand, counting down.
CGTGGGGACCATTCCGGGCGGCTATCCCCTGATGTCCGATAATAGATATTATGTCAAGTTAACCCGTTTCAGCTTTGCGCCATCGAATGTCGGTTCTGATCGCCGGGCTTTGTCGGCAGAATTCAGAGACACAAGGATACGTGGATTCCTTCTCTGAAAGAGACCACTATCGTTGGGCCTGAGCGGGGCCAGTGCAGTTTGGACCCGACGTCTTCTGTTCCTTTAATCAAACTGGTTCCTTTAATTAAACTGGTTTGTGGAGTAAGACGGCCCGGTGGGTCGCCACCTGGCCGTCTTCACAGCCGACTGGTGATGCTAGTTAGCCTCTTCTTGGGCTAAGAGCTCCGAAGGAATAGTTTCCAGTATGTCCAGTATTGCTTGGGCCAGGGCTCTGGCTGTTGAAGTACTTAACTCTAGGGCAAGGCGATGCGATGGACCGAGCTCTGGATTCAGAAAGTCTAGGTTGAGGCTATGTCCAAATGGAGCATGGACTGGATGGTCAAAATAGACACTCGAATCGGTGACTTTGAACCACCCGCCGGCTCCCTTGCCGGATCCAACTACCGAGACTTTTTCAGTTAAATAAGTACACATTGGTGACCGGCCCTAGAGATGCTTTCCCAAGAATGACCAAATCCTCTGCCAACCGTCGTTGGCTGCCTCCACGCGATAGCTGGGGCGATTTGGGGCAAAAAAAGCGTGGCCCGCTCCTGGGTAGCTGTGAAACTCATGTTCCTTCCCGAGTTGAGTTAATACTCGATCGAGTTCTGCCACCTCTTCTGGAGTGGGAAATTTATCTTCGTAGCCGAAAAGTCCCAGGAGAGGACAGGAGAGATCCTTAGCTTTATCGAGTATCGGACCTACTTTAAGCGGGGCGCCCTCCGGAGGACTGGCAACCACATAGGCTCCGTAGCAGTCTATCGCTGCGTCCAGATCGAGGCTACAAGCCGCTAGAAAGGACTGTCGACCGCCTGAGCAGTAGCCGATGACCCCCACCTTTTTTGTGCTGTCTGCTTGCGCCCGCAGGAATTCGACTGCTCCCGAGACGTCCCCAACGAGGCGTTCATCGGGGACCCCACCTAGCGCTCTAGCGGCAGCAGCCGCGTCGTCTGGTGAGGCGCCGGGTGCCTCCCTGGAGTAGAGATTTGGGCAGATTGACCGATAGCCATGATATGCAAAGTTACGGGCTATCTCCTTGGTGGCATCGTCGAATCCGGGCATGTGATGGATTACGACCATCGACGAGTACGGTCCTTCGCCGACCGGTGAAGCGTAATAAGCCTCTATGAGGTCCCCCTCACTACCCTTGATTTCAATCGTCCCAGCTACAAGCTGGTCTTTTATGTCAATTGACGTCAAAGTAACATCCTCCGGGATCGAGCAAACTTCGTGTACCTTCGATTTACACCCTATCAATTTATCGACGCGTGCTTGATAGTTTCCATTTAGGAGAAACTAGGTTTCTCGGCACTAACCTTCAGGGCAATAATCCCTTCCTACCCTGGCCCTCGGTTAAATGGTAAATATTGCCGATTTGAATCAAACTTTCGGAATGCAACTCGGACTAGTTTGGTTGTTATTGCAAGCAGTTCGCATTTTGTGAGTGTCTATTCCAGGGAGTGTTCTTGTCAGGGCGGTTGAACAGAAAGGCCAGCCAAAAGGCGTCTCCAGCGGGAAGCGCTCAAGGTCTCAAGCAGTCTCTCCACGTCCGTGACCTCGTTGCCCTTTCGGTCTCGAGCGTCGGCCCCCTCTTTTCTATTGCCGCTACTGGCGGTGTTATGGCTGAAAATGCTGGTCTTTGGACTCTGCCGGCAATAGCGATAATTGCTATCCCCTTCATTATCGGTGCTTTTGTATTTCGCCTTCTCAACAAGCACTTTCCTCACGCCGGCGCCTCCTACCACTGGTCAGCGCGAGTGTTAGGCGGTAGGGCTTCTCGTTTTCAGGCATGGGTGATGATTCTCGCCTACTTCACCTCAATTCCCCCTATCATTATCCCGGCATCGACCTATAGCCTCAATCTTCTCTTTCCTGGATACAAGGCAAATGCAATCGCCGAGGTGGCTATGGCGCTTTTCTGGTCACTGTTTGCACTGGTACCTCTGCTTCGCGGCGCTCGACCGACTGCCAAGCTAACTCAGGTCTTCTTGGCGATCGAATTAGTCTCTGTGGCTGCGATAGTCGTGATAGCGATACTGCGTTGGCATGCAATTGCGGTACCCATCCATTTCGGCAAGCCTCCGATTGGTGGAATGATAGTGACCGCCGTAGTGGCTGCGACCATCCTCGACGGTTGGGAAATTGACAGTTACGCTTCCGAGGAGTCCAACCGCCCGAAGTCCGATCCGGGTATTGGCGGGATCATCGGAGCATTCATGGCGCTCGGATTTTATGCTCTGATCTATCCGCTAATGTTTGGTGAAACTCCCCTCCATCTTTTGGCGGGAGCTACTAACCCGATGGCGGTTTGGGGAAATCGGTTGGTCCCCGGTGCCCCGTGGCTAATTCTGGTTCCGGTTCTAGCTTCGACCGCCGGAGGCCTTTGGCTAACTTCGTTCATCTTGACGAGGGCTCTTTACGCAATGGGCAGAGAGGGGCTCGTGCCGGTAAGTTTTTCGATGACTAACAGGCGATCCTCTCCAAGCGTAGCGACGATAGTGACCATAGGTGCGGCCTTTTCGGTGACCTTAGCACAGACGCTCTTCTCCTCGCTGAACTCCTTTTTCGGCTTAGTACTTTCGGCAGCCGGGTTCTTTTTAGTCCTAGAATTTTTTCTGGATTCAGTTACTGCCACGGTGTTTCTCCGTAGGTTTCACAAGGGCACTAGCGATCAGGGCACTCTTCAACAGCACCACCATAGGTTGCTGACATGGCTATCTGGGCTTGCAACCGTGATGTTCTTCGGATTTATGCTCGGCTTCGTCTTCTATGGTCCAAGGGCAATTGGGTCGCAGATCGATTACGTGATCGCAATTGGAATTATCCTAGGTTTCGTTTTTGTACGTGGGACATCAAGGCACAAGAGTATCTACTATTTCCACGGGGCCGACGCGCAGGCGGCTGATTCGCAGTTAGAAAACGGCAAGGACTTCGCCCTCGACTCCGAATGCGAGGAACTGATAAAGGGTGTGGCTACCACGTCCGAGTCAAAATTTGGTTCAGGGTGATATCTACTACGCACTGCGGGACGAGGTCTTTGGGCGCTTCGATGACCGTTAAACCGATATCATCTGCCGTCCAAGTTTATGCATAGCCATTTTGTCGAGGACTAAGCGCTCTTACCTTGAAGCGGCTCTTGGGAGATTTCATCAGTTGCCTGGTTTTGGAACTGTGTGCGATACAGATCAGCATATGCACCGTCAAGTTCAAGTAGTTCCTCGTGCCTTCCCCTCTCGACTATTCGGCCGTCGGAGATAACCAGGATTTGATCAGCCTCTCTAATGGTGGAGAGCCTGTGGGCAATCACAATCGAAGTTCGGCCTACTAAGGCCGCCTTCAGCGCTAGCTGGACCGCAGCTTCTGATTCGGAGTCCAGATGGGCGGTAGCCTCGTCCAGTACCACAATGTCTGGAGCCTTCAGCAATAGACGTGCTAAGGCTATCCTCTGCTTCTCACCCCCTGAAAGTCGGTATCCCCGCTCCCCTACCTCGGTGTCAAGACCATCGGGCAGTGACTCTATTAGCGGTAGAATCTGCGCTGCACGTAGGGCTTCGATGAGGGTCTCTTCGGTGGCTTCGGGTTTCGCAAATAGTAGATTCGACCGGATGGTCTCGTGGAAGAGGTGGACGTCCTGAGTAACGACACCCACGCAACTGTGCAGGGACCTCTGAGTGGCCTTTCTAACGTCCACTCCAGCGATCTTGATGGACCCTTGGGTCACGTCATACAGCCGAGAAACAAGGTGGCTAATGGTTGTTTTCCCGGCTCCGGAATGACCAACTAAGGCTATAAGTTGGCCCGGTTCAGCGGCGAAAGTTATATCGTAAAGCACCTGGGAACTTGGCGTCTGGTCGAGGACTGCAACCGACTCCAATGAGGCGAGGGAAACTTCTTCAGGCTTGGGGTAGCTGAAGCCGACGTGGTCGAATTCGATGGTTGCCTGGCCCCTAGGTATGTCCTGGGCCCCGAGTGTGTCCTTTATCATCGGCTCTAAGTCAAGTACTTCGAATATTCGATCGAATGAAACTAAAGCGGTCATTATGTCGACCTGGACATTAGAAAGGGCAGTCAGAGGACCATAGAGTCGTGTCAGATATTGAGTGAGTGCGACAACCGTCCCTACCGCAAGTACTCCTCTTGCTGCTAAGGTTCCTCCCCATCCGTAGACTATCGCAGTGGCGATCGAGGCAACGAGCATCAGAGAAGCCATGAATATTCGGGTATACATCGCTTGAGTTACCCCAATATCCCTGACCCTGCCAGCCTTTTGCTCAAAAGCTGCTACTTCGTCCTCGGACCGCCCGAATAACTTGACCAGCATGGCTCCAGAAACATTGAACCTTTCGGTCATCGTGTTGATCATTTTGGCGTTGAGGTTGTAGCTCTCACGAGTAATCCCCTGCAGACGCCTGCCAACCCATCTTGCGGGAATTACAAATACTGGAAGTAGGACCAGGGCAACGAGTGTTATCTCCCAGGAAAGAAAGAGCATTGCAATCAACATGATTACCACGCTGATGATGTTTGAGACCACCGAGGAAAAGGTGTCTGTAAAGGCCTGCTGGGCGTCGAGAACGTCATTGTTCAGTCGGCTTACCAATGCCCCTGTTTGGGTTCGCTGAAAAAAGGCGATCGGCATTTCCTGGAAATGAGCGAAAACTTTGGTACGCATGTCATAGATCAGGCCCTCGCCTACCCTCGCCGAGATCCACCTTTGCCATAGGGAAATAACGACGTCAAAAAGGGCGAGTACCCCAACTATGAGTGCTAAAAAGATGATCAACCTGACATTCTTCTTGATAATGCCGTTATCGATGATGGCTCTGTAGATCAGCGGTGTAGACGCGGTGATGATTGCGTCGATAATTATTAGCGTCAGGAAAACGGCAAGCCTCCAGCGGTAGGGTCGAGCAAACCGAACGATCCGCTTTACCAAACCTTTAGGCAACTTCTGCGATGTAACCGAGTGATCTCGACGAAAGGACCTCATCAGTCCCCAGTTTGCGGCCATTCCGCCGCCTCCGCCCCTCATTGCATTCATCTTTCGCCCTCTTTTTGGGGTAATGTTTCAGTGTCGACCGACCCTTTGGGAAGGTTCCAGCTGTGCGTTTTAGCCTCGTCTAGTAGTTCCATCAAGGCCCTCCTTCTAGCTTCGCCGAGCGGTTCGAAAAGACTGACCGAAGAGCGATTTCGGGCCGCGTCTAGGTGTATCAGCAGATCACGTCCACTCTGGGTAAGTTGTACAAAAGTTGAGCGTCGATCTGATCGATCTGGAATCCTCGAAATTAGCCCGGCATCTTCGAGGGCATCTACCATCGATGTAGCAGAGCGGGGTACGACCTCCAAAAGGGAAGCTACTTCGGTCATGCGTGGCGGAGTTTCACACTCACTTACCGCCCGTAGCATCCTCGCTTGGCCATAGGTAACTCCGACCTCCGACAGCTGCTCAGAAATAGACTTGCGAATTGTCCTTGCTAGGAAAAGAAGTGAATCGGCGAGGTGAGAACACTCATCAGCTACTTCTCCTTGGGCAATACCAATGTCAGCTTCAAATTCATCCTGACCTAATTCCATGATGGATCCCCAATTCACCCTTTTTAGAACCCGAAGGTCACATAACCAACAGCCTACTCGTGAGGTATACACATAGTGAGGCATTGATAATACATTAGGACATCGGGGAGAGTCGAGTTTGCGTGGGCACCGTGGTTGAAAGGAAAGATTTAATTTGTTGCCTTTATATCAACTCGATCGAGTACTTCGATGACTTCTAAGTCAGCTAGCTGCATCTATTCGGGGGACAGTGAGGATTTAAGAGACTTGGAAGGACTGAGTCGGAAACCAATTTTCAATGAGAGAGAGGAATTCGGGTAATGGAGGTGAATTTGGGCACTTTATTCCGCTGGGCTGCATAGGCTATAGTTGCTTGAGGCTTTGAATTTGGATAAGTCTCACTTTCGAGTGGGCACTTATCGGGTTCGGGTTGATAGTAGACGAGCGAGCCGTATGGGTGAGCTCCTTAAGAAGAAGAGAATATTTAGTTGGCTACAGGCATTGTCAAGTTCTTCAATACTGAGAAGGGCTTTGGTTTCATAAGTCGCGAGCAGGGTGACGATGTGTTCATTCACTACTCGAATATCCAGTCCGACGGCTACAAGACGCTCGAAGTTGGCCAGAGGGTCGAGTTCGACGTAGTTCCCGGTAGAAAAGGCGAAGAGGCACACAACCTCCGAGTCGTCTAGTCAAGATAGGCCGATTCCGCCGGTTAAATAGCTCCAAGCGATCCGAAAGTTTCTGGTTGGAATGCGTTTTTGGGCCAGCGTTGGTTTGTATTAACAACGGGCGGCGTCGGTTCCTATCTTCATCTAAGCCGCTGAAAAGGTAAGTTAGCTGGTGTTTTGACTCGCCCCAGGTGACCAGCTGCACTTTTTCGTGCCTTATTGGCCGCCCGGGGCATCATCTTGGTTAACCGTTCACGGTTGACATGTCTGGGTACCTATCGCCGGCGGTAACGCCTAGCGGAAATACAGCCTCAAGCTGGGCTAAGTCCTCTGCCGTTAGTTTTACCTCTGTAGCTCCAATATTCTCAAGCAGCCGCTTAGTGCTCCGTGTGCCTGGAATAGGAACAATGTCTTCACCTTGCGCCAGCAACCAGGCAAGGGCAATCTGTGCTGGTGTGGCTCCCCGAGCTTTGGCAAACTCATTGACCTTGTCGACAAGTTCTAGGTTTTTTGCGAAGTTCTCACCGGTAAAACGGGGATGTCGCCTTCTCGTATCGTTTTCGTCTAAGTCCTCCAGGGACTTAATTTGGCCCGAAAGTATCCCTCTGCCTAGTGGGCTGTAGGCAACGAAGCCGATTCCGAGTTCTCGAACCGTCGCCAGGATTTCGTTTTCGGGATCACGGGTCCAAAGCGAATATTCCGTTTGAAGGGCGGAAATCGGATGTATTTCCTGGGCACGTCTAATTGTCGCAGGACTCGCTTCTGAGAGTCCTAGGTAACGAACCTTCCCGGCCTTTACGAGATCTGCCATAGCCGATACGGTTTCTTCAATTGGTGTGGATCTATCGACCCTGTGCTGGTAGTACAGGTCGATGTGGTCGACGCCGAGTCTTTGTAAAGAGGCATCACAGCTTTTTTTCACGTAGGCTGCATCCCCTCGAATGCCTAAGAAGGCGCCCGATTCGTCCCTTACATTTCCAAATTTGGTTGCCAGAATCACGCCGTCGCGACGTCCGGCTATTGCTCGGCCAACTAGTTTCTCGTTTTCAAAGGGACCGTACATGTCGGCAGTGTCTAAAAAAACTACCCCATTATCTATTGCCTGATGGATTGTACGGATCGAATCCTTCTCCTCGCTGGAGCCATAGAAATCAGACATTCCCATGCAACCGAGCCCGATTCTCGAAACTTCTAATCCCTGGCTTCCTAGTTTCGTTTTCTTCATTAAGCATCCTTTTCTCAAATTGGCGGTTTTGATTAAATGCTAGCCATTTGCGACCCACATTTTTGGTTGAAGCTCTTCTCGCTGATCAGTGGTCATCTTTTTTAGGGTAGCCGACGAAGGTGCAGCTATCGAAGGCCATGGCCAGAAGTCTCCATCAACCACGCTATTTGGTTAGCACGAGCGTGTTCTGACAAATGGGTGAATTGTTGGAAGCGCTTAAATGGATGGTCCTTGATCGAGCCCTGCCTCGCTGGAAGGAGCAACTATTACTCAGCCGGATTACCTTTACTTAGCGACTTAGCGACTTAGCGACTTAGCGACTTAGCGACTTAGCGACT
>JABEUO010000037.1 GCA_013044415.1 Acidimicrobiaceae bacterium | reverse complement strand
CGGGAAGTCCACCATTTTTCGGTCACCCACCAAAAAGACGACTAGCCCCCACAGCTATGTTAGGGGACTAGGACCGCCGCTCCCTTGCACATAGCCCCCCAGTTCAAAGCAGGGACTTGAAAATAGCCATCTACCCACGCCGAATAGGGAATTTAATTCTTAGTATCGGTATGTCCAGATGGACGATTATCAGTTTGTTTATTGGAGCTGCTAGTTAGGCTGATGGCCTTCTCTACCGCTGATTCGACGCTAGAGAGGAACCTGTCCTCTCCGAACTGGGCGGCCAGATCTCGTTCGTGGAGCCTCGCCTCAAGTTCCGAGTCCATCCTCGCCCAAACGACCTGTATATTTCGGTGGCCTAACTCCTTGATCATGTCGGAGGTGGCTTCGGCGGCCGTGTAGTCGATGTCCTCCACCCCGGCTGCGTCGAGCACGAGGGCTTTGCACTTTGGAGCGGTCTTGTTGATCTCTCCGAGGATATGCCGTTTGATGAACTGGATATTACCGAACCACATCGGTCCTTCTACGAGGTAGACGAGCAGAGAATCGACCCTCTCGGTTGGTTTGTCGGAAGGTTCCACCCAATGATCGGCCCCGATCTCGCGCTCCAAGACCCTTAATCGTGGCCGCGCTGCGAGTCGGATCCTGTAGGCGAGCGAAACTAGGATTGCGACTATTACTCCCTCTTCAATTCCGAGAGCTGCGATTGCCAAGAATGCTACGGCAGCGAGGGCGAATTCCGCCTTGTTGTAGTTGATTACCGCCTTTAGCTCCTTGATCCTCACAAGCCTTGTCGCGACCACGAGGAGAATCGCAGCGAGGGTGGCATTTGGAAGATCGGTAATTAGCGGGGTCGCTAAGAGGGCGATACCGAGCATAACCAGAGCGGCAAAGGCGCTTGTCAATTGGGACTTCCCGCCCGATTTAACCACTAGTGCCGTCCTTGGAGGACTCGAGTCCACGGCAAATCCGCCGGTGAGTCCGGCGATTAGGCTCCCAGCTCCCACTCCGACTAGATCGGCGTCGATGTTCGCCGAATCGCCAGTTTCCGTGGCGACGAGTCTGGCGGTGGCGGCAGTTTGGACCACGGTAACGTAAGCGACGGTTAGGGCAGTTCCAAGCAACATCTTGAAATTGGAGAAGTTGATGCTCGGAAGTCCAATGGAGGGGAGGCCACCGCTCACCTTCCCGAGGATTGTGACCCCATGGTTCTGTAAGTGGAAAAGCGGTACACATGCGATGGTGGCCACTAGGGCGATGAAAGCGCCGGGAATCCTGCGATCTATCTTTTCGGATAGATAAACGATCAGAATAACCGAAATGGCGATCCCGAGACTCCAAAAGTTGACCGAAGCAAGATTGCTTATCAGGTGGTCTAATTTGGAGAGGACGGTCGCTCCACCCTTGGGGATACCCAAAGCATTCGGGAGCTGTCCGAGGATGATCTCCAAGGCGATCCCGGCCAATATTCCGTCGACGACAGGCGTGGACATCAAATCGGCTATCCAGCCAAGTTTCACTAGGCCGGCAATCACGACAAATCCCCCGGCCAAGAGGGCGATCATTGTGACGAGATGTTGGTAGTTGCTACTACCGGCGGTAGCGACGAGTGCGACCGAAGTGGCGAAGATGGGAGCTATCGTCGAGTCTGCGCCCACGGACATCTGCCGAGTCGACCCAAAGATCAAAATAGCGACCGATCCAGCTATGAAGGCATACATTCCTAACAGCGCAGGCATGTTTGCGAGCCTCGCAGTGGCGATCTGCTCCGGTATTGCGATTGAGATGAGCGCTATAGCCGCTACGAGGTCGCGCGATAGCCACGAGGGTTGATACCCCTTCAGAGTCCCAAGTGGTTCTATTCCGGGAATCTTCATTGCTTTGAGGCTAGCTAATTTACCGGGGCCCTGCTGGTCAAAGAGTGGTGATAATGGTCGCTTTGAACCGATTCTCAAGGTGGAAGGGGCAGATTTGCGTCAGCGGGTGTCTTGGGCAAAGGTTGTGAGGTCTTTATTTGGCGGTCAAACCCTCTCCGACCTTTTGCCAACCCGATGGAGCTAGCAGTCGAAAGAGCCCGGCAGCAACGAGAAATACTCCCAATGCGAGGGCCAGCGAGATGACCGACATAGCGGTACCTCCACCAAAGTCGTAGCCCGCCGTGAGCTTGTTGATCGATACCGAGATCGGTGGGAAATTGGGGGCGTATAGCAGTTGGGAAAGGGGTAGCTCGAGGAGGGTTTTGGCAAAGGTCAGCAACCAAGCCCATAACACGGGACGAGCGAGCAGGGGAAGCTGAGTCTTTAGCCAACTGACTCGCCCACTGGCGCCGTGCACCCTAGCTGCGTCTTTGAGGTTTGACTGGACTTGTGAGACCGGCCCGACTAGAAGTCTTGCCGTCGAGGGAAGGGCCCCCGCTAAGTAACCGAGTGCAAGTAACTTGGTCGTTCCGTAGATATTGATTCCAAATGAAGACATTGCTGGCAAGTTGTAGAAGAAGATGTATCCAGCAGCCAGCACAATTCCAGGAAGTGCAACGGATCCCAACATGATCAGGTCTATCAGCTTCGCTGCCGCCTTTGCCCGTGGGTTGGTCATCGCCCGCGCCACTGCAATGCCGAGGGCCACGGTCAAGGTGGCGGTCAGAAAGGATAGCGCGGTGGAAAGTGATAGCGGAGCAAAGAGCTGTCGCGAGTGGAGCACGTCTCGGTAGTTAGCGAGGGTCAAGCTGTGAACGCTGAAGTTCGATCCAAAGTTGGAAAGCAACGAAGCACTAATTACCCCGATCGCCGGAACTCCAAGTGCAACAGTGAAGAACAACGCCAGGGATGCAACCGCTAATAGCTGTCCTCTATTCGAGAGGACGCTGAGCCTAGGGTTCCTCGTTCTGCCCGAAAGCACTTCGTAACTTCGTCCCCTAAGTGCTTTTGACTGGACCAGAATCGGGATGCCCGCAGCCACCACCAGTATCCAGCCTATCGCCGCAGCCACTCCAAAATTTAACGGGAAGGAATCGATCGCATTAAAGAGCGAGTATGTGGCCACCGGGAAGTTAGCCTGGGCTGCCAAGGTAGATGCGACACCAAAATCGCTCATGGACTCTGCGAAGACAATTGCAAGTGCCGACATGATCGCTGGCGCAATTATCGGCAGGACTGCCCTCAGGGTTGCTAGTGCCCCGCTTCCGTGCACCCGTGCAGCATCTTCAAATTCGGAGCCGAGCCCGAGTAACCCTGAACTGATGGCCAGGTAGGCAAATGGCGTACCGGCGGTGCTCAGCACGACGATAACCCCTACAGGACCGAAGAAGACGTGATAGAAGGATGAAGTATTTATGCCGATGTTATAGAGGACCCCGTGTGGTTCAAATAGTCGCTGCCAGCCTTCGGTTATTAGGTAAGTGGGCACGAGGAGGAGGACCCAGGTCATCATCGACCACCATTTTTTGGCGATCACATTTGTCCTCTTGGTTAATAATGCGAGGAAGATGCCGCAAGCGGCCGCGAGAAGTGCGGAGAATATCGAGACGATCAACGAATCGAGCACACCGCGAAGGGTAGTTCCCGTCAGGGCGTGCTTGAAGGATGCTAAACCGGTTAGTCCCTTTGGGGTCCCGAAAAGTCCCGGTATGATCGCCTGTCCCAAGAAGGCAAGTACCGGTATTACCAGTAAAAGACTCATGATAAACCAGAGGAGCATCGAAGGGACCTTGGGTGTCCAGGATCCCAAGACATCAGAGAGTACTCTCCGATGCCTTGGGATCGATGTAGACGCCCTTTGATTTTCGACGAGGGCGGTCGGTGTCATCTAGCTATCCAACGATATTGTTGGTGAACCAGGTATTTATGGTTCCTTCCTGTGGCCCCCACTTGTATGGGTTGACGACCTGAGTCTTTATCGAAGAGATGGATGGAACTGCGGGGAGTGGATTTATTCCACTGAGGACGGGCCAATATAGCGAATCTCCGGTTGGATCCCCAGATTGCATCGCTTTCTGGCCAGCTGGCGACAGTACGAACTGGACGAATTTCTTGGCTTCGGCTATCACCGCCGTTGGCATCTTGTTGTCAATTCCTATTACACCTGGTATCGGGGTGGAAGGTGCGAGGAAGACCGTCTTTATGCCTGACACCTTGATGCCGGCTCCGATACCCGCCGAACTCTGGATGAGCGCAAGTTTGATCTGGCCCGTTTCAAGTGCGTGAAGGGTGTCTCCGTTGGTCTGGAAGACTTGAAGGCCGTTGGCCTTGAGTTCCTGATAGTAGGCCTCTCCCTGGGTGATCCCTCCCAGATAGTTCATCATTCCCGCCACGAATGGGAAGGTGGGACCCGACACGGCGGGGTCATTCATGCCGATCTGACCTTTCCAGTTTGAGGAGAGGAGGTCGGACCAAGTCTTCGGAGGATTTTGGACTACTGACGAGTTGTAGACAAGGGTCCCCGCCATGGTGAGGCCGGTGGGGATGTAGCTTTTGTCGGCAGGTATGAGCGCCTTGCCTAGCGAGTTGAAGTGGACATTAGGTTCCCAGCCCTTCAGCAGCATTCCTTGTCTGTCCATGGACGCAAAAGCCTCGTCGCCGTCTACCCAAAGTAGGCCCCACTTTGGATTCGAGGCCTCGGCCTGTATCTTTGTAAGTAGTGGGCCCGTCGAATCATCGTCGAGCGACCCTGGAATTCCCGTCGCCTTATGGAATGCGGTGACGGTTGCTGAATCATATCCTTGGGCCGAATAGACCACTAATGTCGGCAGTGGGGCAGAAGCTGACGCTGGAGAACTCGATGTGGTACTAGATCCACAAGCCGCTAACATCCCGCCCGCTGCCAGCAAGGTAGCACCAACAAAGAGGGATTTGGAGCGAGTTGTGATCGGGCCGCCGGGCTTTACTCGACGAGATCCGATTATTTCAGTTTGGTTATTTTCAGTCACGGCACAATACTTGTCGTGCGAATGAAACGCCAGGTGCCCAATCGGTGAATTTAGAGTTGACTCATTGCAAATTGTTAGATAGCTCTCAGGAGGCCCTCGTAAGGCTATGAGAAATATTTTGTAACTCTGTCTATGGTCTGTCTATGGTCTTAGGTCTGTCTTCCTGTATCAAGGGCTTCGCTAGTAGTGGGACTTTGGCTGGCCAGCCATTCAGGAACTTGACGACTAGGAACTTGACGATTAGGAACTTGCTGCAGAAAAGTCATCGACAGAATTCTTGGCTTTGTCCGCACAGTCCTGACACGTCCCCCAAAAAGTGATCTCGGCCTCGTCGAGGATATATCCGGCGGTTTCACTGGGGCTTAGACACGGGGCCCTCCCGACGATGCATGGGATGTCCCTCACCAGGCCACAGCTACGACATACGATGTGGTGATGGTTGTCGCCGACTCGAAGCTCATAGAGGGCGTTCTTCCCGGCTGGTTCGATCCTACGTATAAGTCCTTTCGACGCCAGCGAAGCGAGCGCATTGTAAATGGCTTGAGGGGAAGCGGAACCGAGGTGTTCCCTGACACCCTGCATTACCGTCTCGGTATCCGAATGGGGGTGGTCCTCCAAGGCGGCCATCACCGCAGTGCGGATAATCGTCGATCGGATTCCGGCCGATTTGATCTGGGATGCATATTGCGGCTTGGACTTTTCCAATTTTTCTCCTTGTTGCTACCCAGTATACCAGATGGGTAGAGTAGATCTAAAAATAGATGTATACTAAATTTAGAGTAATTCTAGAAAACGATAAAGGAGTCCAGGTGGCATATATCGAGATCGGTATTGATGAGAAGGATAGGAAAAGCATCTCAGAGGAGCTTTCAAAGGTGTTAGCTGATAGCTACACCCTCTACCTCAAGACACATAACTATCACTGGAATGTCGTCGGACCGATGTTTTCCACCTTGCATTTGATGTTCGAAACGCAGTACAACGAACTTGCGCTGGCGGTCGACGAGATCGCCGAGCGGATTAGGTCCCTGGGCCATAGGGCCCCAGCCTCCTATTCGGAATTTGCGAAGCTTTCCTCGATCAAGGAGGACGGGGAGTACCCCGACGCGACCACGATGATTCACAATTTGGTCAGCGGACACGAAGCGGTGGCAAGGACGGCGAGGGCTGCGATGGGAATCGTTGAGGCGGCCGGGGATGCTCCGAGTGCTGATCTATTGACTACCCGTATGCGAACTCACGAGAAGACAGCCTGGATGCTTAGGAGTCTCTTGGCCTAGTCGGCGCGGTGTTTAGCTTCTTAAAGGTGCGAACGAAAACAGCTCGAGGTTGGCCTTGCTAGGGTCAACTTTGAGCTGTTTTTCGTTGGCCACTAGCCAGAATGCTCATGAATTGTTGGACCTCTCGGCACGCAAAGCTCAATTTGAGTCTCCGCTAGAAGTGGTTCCAGCCGATATTTTCCAGGAGATATAGCCGTAGGTACTCTGGGCGGTCGTGGGGCGAAAAGAAGGTGTGTCAACCAGTAGATCTGTGCAGTTAATACTTTTGGATGACGAGTTGACCACTTCTAGCGGACAAGTGCCAGAAGCGATTCGTCATAGTTTGGGTCCATGGATACAAAAGGATCGACATACGCCGCATCGGGGATGTTGGACTCATCCGACGACGGTAATATCGTCACGACCAGGAACCTGACCAAGAAGTTTGGAGAGCGGATCGCAGTTAACAGAGTTAGCCTTGCGATTCCAAGGGGCATCGCTTTTGGGTATCTCGGACCAAATGGAGCAGGAAAGACGACCCTTATCAGGATGCTACTTGGACTCACCCAGCCAACTTCCGGCGAAATGGTGCTTAGGGGATATCGACTCCCAGCCCATCGCAGTGCCGCACTTTCCAGGGTCGGTGCAATTATCGAAGAGCCACGCTTCCACCCCCATCTGACCGGAAGGGAGAACCTCGAAGTCTTTGCGTCGGTCAGGGATAAGGAGTCTTTCGGGAGGATCTCGAGTTCGCTAGAGCGAGTGGGATTGGGAGATCGTTCAAATGAGCGGGTCAGGGGTTATTCCCTCGGTATGCGTCAGCGCCTCGGAATTGCCCGTTGCCTTCTGTCGGACCCGGAGCTTTTGATCCTTGACGAGCCGATGAATGGCCTAGACCCGGCTGGAATTCTTGAGTTTCGGCACCTGATAAGGAGCTTTGTCGATGAAGGGCGAACGGTAGTCATCTCATCGCACCTCCTGGATGAGATAGAAAAGACTTGCGATGCAGTGGCAATTGTAGACAGTGGACAAGTTGTAAAGCAAGGAAACCTATCCGAGCTGACCGGCATATCAACGGGTACGGCACTTTTTGAAGTAAATTCGAGCGACCTGGCTCAGTCGACGGTCGCAAGAACGAGCTTAGCTATCGGCGTTACTAGGGTCTCAGAGACCCAAGTGAGGGTTCAACTGGCCAAAGGTGTACTTACTTCGCAGGTCACGAAGGTCCTCGTTGACGCAGGTATTGCGGTTGAGTCGATTCTCAACGAGACGACCAACCTAGAAGACGAATTTTTGGCCATCACAAACAAGAGCGGAGTACAGCTATGACCACGATCGATTACGGATGGCTGGTTCGGTCGATGAGCAAGTCCGAGTTTACCAAGCTCACCAAGAGGCGCGGACTCTTCTGGACGAGCCTGCTTTTGAGCTTCGGATCTGTCGTCGTTTATTATGCGGTGCTCGAGATAATGCACCTCATTTCGCCGGCAACACACGGGGTGGCCGGGGGTGCACTCAATCTATCTCGGGCGATAAACATAGAAACCCTCATCGGAGGTACAGCGGCAATCCTTGTCGGTGCTAACGCCGGTGCCGGAGATTCAAACGGAGTATTTAGGGATCTGGTCGCAACTGGTAGGTCGAGGGTGGGCCTCTTTTTTGCCCGGATTTCCGGTGCCCTTGGGATGTTTTGGCCGATGTTTTTGGCGGCATTCGTAACCATGGCCCTGGTGAGCACTTCTCTCGCTGGCACGGGGGTTAATGCTGCGCCGAGCTTGGGAACACTCGCACACTACGGTGCGATAGCCCTGCTGTCGACGACCTTTGAGCTACTTTTGGCCCTCGGACTTGCCTCCTTCACTGTATCTAAATCGGTGACGATAGCGGTCTTGATGGCCTGGGAATTCATCGTCCAGCAGCTACTTTTGCTGATAACTTGGTTTGGAGTTACCCGAGAGATTCTCCCTCTTTCAGCCATCGGAAGACTCTCGCCTAAGTCACATGGTCCATTGCGCTTTGTCCCAGGAGAGAGTGCATTTGTCGCCATAGTCGTCCTTGTCGTGTGGACGGTGGTCGCCGTTGGAATCGGTGCCATCAAGACGAGGAGGATGGATGCATAAGGACGGCGGGGAGCTCACTGGCCCTAGGATCTGACCTAGTCATGACCAACAGTATTGGACATCTTCCTGGATCGGACGGAACGGCTGCACTTCGGCGCTTGTCGGGCAAATACTTCGACCAAGCGCTCGTCGTTGGCTTATCGCTGCTGCACCTGTCTACGGGACTGTTGATAGTACTATTTGTAAGACGAGACCAGGGACACCAAGTTTTGACCCTGATCGGGTCGTTGGCTCTGGTGCTAGGCGATCTCTCATTGATCAGGAGACGCTCTCAGCCAGCCCTAGTTCTAGTGAGCACACTCCTGGCCTTCTTTGTTGCTGAGCTACTAAAGGGATTCTCCGTTCCGATCTTCGACGCGCCTCTTGCGCTGATCGTGGCGATCTACTCATATGCACTAAGGTCAAACCTGTCAAAGCTATACAAGACGGCCCTTTTGACATGGCTTGGCGTGGTTGTGGCGATGTCGCTTGCCGCGCCCTTTAATTTGGGAAGCCTTTTTGGGATCATTGCTATTGCAACACTGGTAGTGGGAGTTGGTTCGACCACCGGTCTATATGCCGGAATTCGCCGGGATTACGTCGCTCAGCTATTAGAGAGGGCGGAGACATTGGCGAGGGAGCGAAACTTGCTAGCGGATAAGGCGGTCGCCGAAGAGAGGGTCCGAATTGCGAGGGAGCTTCATGATATAGTCTCGCACCATATCGCCCTGATGGTAATCGAGGCAAACGCTGCGCGGGCTACCTTGACGAGCCACCCCTCTAAAAGTGCCGAGATGATCGATCAGGTGGCCAGTTCGGGGCGAAGTGCATTGAATGAGATGCGACGCATGCTCGGAGTGCTAAGGACCGCCGACCTCGCCACCGCTCCACTTGGCCCATCTCCAGGAATCGAAGAGATCAGGGGGCTGGTCCATAGAACTGAGGAGGCGGGAATTTCGGTCGAATACGTAATGGAGGGTGATCCATCCTCCCTTTCCGAACAGGTTCAGCTATCCTGCTACCGTATTATCCAAGAGGCGCTCACCAACGTTATTAAGTATGCGCCTTCTTCGCATACTTTGGTAAAAGTGGCAATTACTCAGACCGATGTTGTCCTGGCGGTGCTGGATGATGGCCCGGGTGAAGCATCAAACAAGAGGGTGGGTCATGGGATTGCTGGGATGCAGGAGAGGGTAGCCATATTTGGTGGAAGTCTCGTAGCAGGAAACAGGATCGCAGGTGGTTTTGAGATTAAGGCTTCGATACCGGTGATGGAACAAGGACAACCTTGATTAGGGTACTGATCGTCGACGACCAGCCTATGATTCGCTCTGGGTTCAAGTTGATCCTAGAGGCCGAGGGCGATATCGATGTCGTTGCAGAAGCAAGTGATGGTGAGCAGGCGGTAGGGCTGGCGGAGCGGCTGGCACCTGACGTAGTCCTCATGGATATCAGGATGCCCCACATGGACGGGATCGAAGCCACGAGACAAATCAAGTCGTCAAAGGTCTTGATACTAACGACTTTCGACCTAGACCAATACGTCGTCTCGGCGTTAGCGGCGGGGGCGAGCGGATTTTTACTAAAGGATTCCACCGCCGAGGAGTTAGTCGGGGCGGTGAGGTCGATAGCAAATGGTGACGCTGCACTCTCCCCGTCGGTCACCAAGACGGTTTTGAACCTGGTTCGCGAGGCCCCCACCTTTAGGTATGAGCCGCCTGCAGAGGTTGAAGATCTGAGTTCCAGAGAGCTCGAAGTGCTAAAGTGCCTCGCTCAGGGCTGGTCAAATCAAGAGATTGGGGAGCACCTCTATCTATCTGAAGCGACGGTGAAGACCTACATCTCTAGGATTCTGTTCAAACTTAAGTTGCGGGATCGAGTGCAGGCGGTAGTTTACGCATATAGATATGGTCTATTTGGCGAATAAAGGTATTTGGAAACCAGAGGTTTTTAGCGACGAAATCGGAATAGAAACTGAAAAGTCGAACAAGCACCGACGGGTGTGGAGCTGGGACACCTTCGTTAGCCCGGTGACTTCTGGGCGGAGTGGTAATCATCTCTTGAGAATTTAAAGCGGTCAGCTAGCAGGGATCAAGGTGTTGTTGATCGGTCCTATTTCGCCCTTCACTGCGACCTGCTAATTGCACCTGCGGATGGCCGTATTGCTGGTCGTTTTATATTATTTTGCCGCTTTTAGTCTCAGACGGCTCGACTGAACAGTGGTTGGGCCGGGAGATTCTCCCTGTCACTCCAGCTTCGACAGGTCAGCTTCGACAGGTCAGCTTTGAGAGAGGCAAAGACTCGAAAGTGCTTTGAGGGCTGGAGCTTATCCATTCGAAATGGCCAAAGTTGACCTTCGGAGCAGCGAATATGAAGCTACTGGAGCCAGCAATTGTTGTCTTTGGTATGCACCAGCTTTTTGAGCCGGGCGTAAGCAGCATCCACTCCGACCCGTATGATAGCAGCGACCCATTGGGCAAAAGATAGAGTGGCTGGTTTGCTCCCAAAATGGCCGTGTCGCTCCCTGGTAGTTGAGGAAGTGATACATAACTCCACGTTACCCCGCTGTCGTAGGTGACTCTCAGCGGGTAGTTCGATTCGCCAGCAATTAGCAGCGCAGATTTTGGTCCAAGGGGGACTATCTCGGCAAAGTTGCAGATATTTATCGAGTACGGCCACATGGCTTTTTCCCAGGTCAAACCGTGGTTCAATGAGTAGACGAGGTTCGTAGGCATGCCGTTCATTGCGCAGTTACCGGGGATTGTTGGCTCTATTGCTATGCACGGTCCAGTTATTGGACACTTGGGCGCCGAATTCGTCCAGGTCTGGCCTCCATTAATGGTCGTTTCAATAGTCCCAACTAGCGAGTTGGGACGGGTGAAGTAGGCTTCGATTTCAGATCCTCTGTTTATGAATGCTGAGAAGTCGATCGGGGTAAGGCCGTTAGGTATCGGGACAGGTTTCCAGTTCAATCCCGAGTCGGTCGAATATAGTGGATCGAGGTAGACCGGTGGAGCGGGCTGGCTAACTGGGGTGACGGGGAAAGCTGCGAAGAGGCTTGCTGAATACCCAGGTTCGAGGGCGACCTGGTAGCAGTTTGGCGGTTGAAAGGCTAGTGGTGAAAGCTGCTGGGATTGGATCACTCCAGCGATCCCATTTAGCGGGCTTTTCGTCCAGGTCTTTGCTGAATCCGTCGAGATCATCAGCCCAGATTGAGAACAGTATGCGGTTAGCCCAGGACTGCCCGAAATGCTAGCTATTGTGTTTTGGTCCGATATCCCTATAGAGCTCGGCCCGGTAATGGCCTTCAGGTCGTTCCAGCTCGTTCCCTTTTTGACCATCAATGTTGTTTTGGCGAGTATCGTCTCGGTGGCGTAGGGTTTGGCGAAGGTGGAAACCGTTGGAATCTGCACCGATTCCTTCCCGGGGAAGGCTGTCAGATTTGGCGCGACCGGATTATTGCCAATGATTTCATAGACCGGAGAGAACCCAGTAATTTTCACGACTTCCCCAGGTAGGGCTTTCCCAGGGCTTGCGGTTAGCTTAGAACATCCCTTACTGCACATCATCGGGTGAATTACCCGTAGGTCGACTCTTACACCCCCCTGAGCTGGGCCGTATTCGCAACCCCTTGAATAGTAGGAGAGGCAGGTCAGCGAGACTCTGTAGCTTCCCGAGACCAAGGAATGTACTCCGTTACCTTGTACCCAAGGTGCACCAGGAGCAAGTAGAACGAAGCTAAACCTTCCCCCACCTAGCTGAGTTACCGGAACCGCGTCCTCATGGAGGCCGCCTGAGCAACCTACCCAGCATGCGGTGGCGTGTCGGGGGAGGTGTCCGCTCGGAGTTGAGCCGACGTAAGAACCGAAAATGGTGATGGATTTACCCGCAATGACCGGATTTTTCGGCTTATCCAAGGCGACCTTAGGCTGAGAGGAGCCGGTTGTATTAATGGACGACTTGAAGTTTGGGCCGCTCTCAATAGCCAGAGTGAGCGGTCCGGGGTTAGCTGGTGGGATCCGGTAGCAACCAGAGATGGCTCCGGTATTCGACTGGGTCACCTGGGTGAGAGCGTAACTGAAGGGACATTGTACCTCGGTCTTTGCCCCGGTAGGGTGAGTACCCTTCTGCGAGGATGTCGGAGGTGCACTCCCCTGTGTGCTATTAGTCCCCGTAGCGCATCCAGCAAGGAGAAACGCCAGTGCTATCAGCCATGAAATCCAGCGTACTCGTTCACTACCAAGTCCACGGTGCCAGGACCTATTGGTCGACTTTGGAGCTCTGTTAGTTCGCAAGCTTGCCCCCATGGGTCCCCTTCTTAAAAATTAAGGGCTAAGCGAAGCCTATCGCGTGCCCGAGAACGGCGGAGGTTTGACCGATGAAGCTCAAACCCACCCCGTATAGTCCCAGTCACGTCGGCGGGTATATCCTCCCGATCTTTCTACCGCGGCCTGTCCACCGCATCTTGACGGCTCGTCCTTCTAGTCCCACGATAGCTCCCGATGGCACGTTGCAACTAGGCAACGTGCCATCGGGTCCAACGAATGCGTGAAGACTAGCCGTTAGTCGCTGAGCTCTCAACCTCTTGCGAAGGAGCGCTGTATTCGTTACCTTCTATAGCCAACCGAGCTGCTTCGTCGGTCAAAGGCTCACGGCGATCCTCGTCCTCTGCCCCTTCGGCTTCGATGTGGGGTAAGACTCGATCTAGCCACTTTGGTATATACCAACACTTGGTCCCTAGGATGTTCATTATCGCGGGTACGAGTAGTAATCGGACCACGGTGGCATCGATTAGTACGCTCGTCGCTAGGCCTATTGCGATCATCTTGATCTCCACTTCGGGCGATCCGACGAATGCGGCAAATACGCTAACCATGATTAGCGCTGCTGCTGTAATGACCCTCGCAGTGCTCGAAATACCCTTGGCTACCGATAGCGAATTGTCTTTAGTGATATCCCAGCTCTCTTTGACCCTGGAGAGCAGGAAAATCTCGTAGTCCATCGAGAGTCCGAAGACTATTGCGAACATCATCATCGGAACGTAAGACTCGATCGGCACGTTTTCGCTGACACCAAGGAGACTACGCCCCCATCCCCATTGGAAGACGGCGGTGATTACTCCGTAGGCTGCAGAGATACTCAACAGATTCAAAGCAGCGGCTTTAATCGCCAAGATAAGGCTTCTGAATGTCGACATGATGAGTAAGAAAGCCGTTAGTACGACGATGAGGATGATTATCGGAAGCCTTGATGCCAGAGTTTGGGAAAACTGAATCTGTGATGCCGTGCCCCCGGTCACATAGCCAGTTGCACCGGTTCCGGCGGTGACTTGCTTGATGGTGGTGTTCAGCAGGGTGTTGAAGAGGGTGGTGGTTTGCGAACTTTGTGGATCAGTCATCGGCACTACGGTCGCCACAATTAGCTTCCCGTCGGGTGTGAGCGTCGGTTGAGATGCCCGTGCGACATCGGTAGTTGAAGTTAAAGATGTGTAGAGTTTTTCCTCGAGCTGGCTTGCGCTCACCTTTGTGCCAGCCATATCGATCACGACTTGGAAGGTACCGTTTGCACCGGGGCCAAACGCCGTTGAGATCAGGCTATACGCTCGCTTGTCGGTGAAACTTGTCGGGTCAGCACCGTCGCCGATATGACCGATTCTCATCGAGAACAATGGGATGGTAAGGATGACCATCAATATGACGCCGCCAATAAGGAAGATCCAAGGTCGGCGAGCTACATTTAGCGCATAGCGGTACCAGCCATCTTTTTCAGTGCTGCCCGACGCCTCTGCAACCGGTTTTCTGACCTTGAAATGGTCGATCCTCCTGCCAATTAGGCCGAGAGCGGCTGGCACCAATGTCATCGCCCCGATTGCTGCGGTGACTACTCCAAAGACCGAGGCAAATCCGAGCTGGCCGATAAATCCGATACCCGAACCATATAGCCCGAACAGCGCTATCGACACACTCGTAGCGGCGACTAAGACTGCGTGTCCGCTCGATTTGACGGTTGCTCCCGCAGCTGAAATGGGATCGAAGCCATCGATGATCTTCTGGCGGAATCTGGTTGTCAAAAATACCGCGTAATCGATCCCGACCCCTAAGCCGATCATGACGGCAAGGGTCGGGGAGACGGTTCCAAAGGTTACTACTGCCGCTACTAATCCAAGGAGGCTCAACCCGATTATTACCGAGAGGAAGGCGGTTAGCAATGGAAGGATCGACCCGGCTATAGTGCCGAAACTTATCAGCAATACCACAAGTGCGACGCCAAATCCGATCGCCTCAGACCCAATGTCCTTCGTCGTGGGGCGGGTTAGCTGGTCTAGTCCGCCACCATATTCGACCTCCAGTCCAGCCTTCTTCATCGGTTGGGTCGCGGTATAAAGCGAATTTAGATACCCGGTGCCGAGGGACTTAGGTACCACCGAGAAGTTAATGTTGAAATAAGCGGTCGTCTGATTCTCGGACATAGTTGGAGAGTTAGCCGCCAGTGGGTTTGAGACTGAAAGTACGTCCGGCAGGCTCGCAAGGTTTGAATACGACTGCAAAACAGCGGCACTCTGCTGTGGGATGGTGCCTTTGTATGCGTGGATGACGACTAGTCCGCCGTATCCGGAGGCGGCCTTGTCACTCTTTGAGAGCAGGGATAGTCCTTGGTAGGACTGAGTTCCTTTGAGGTTGAAGTTGTCTTGGTAGATTCCGCCGTATGCCTTCTGTGTGACGAAGGTAATTATGGCGACGAGTATCCAGGTTGAAATGACGATCACCGGGTGCCGGGCGGAGAAGCGGCCTACCCGCTCTAGTGAACTCGGCTTCTTACTCATTTATGCTCCTCATGTAAAGGATAAGGTATCCGGACGGTCCCAGTATACAGTAAAAGTGGCAGGACTGCCACTTGGCATCTATGCCAAAAAGAATTGGAGTTATTTGGCGCAGGGTAGCATGTTCGATGATGAGGGAGAAAGTCGTTACCAATAGACGAGAGGTAAAAAAGGCCGATACCCGGCGAGCGCTGCTCGAAGCGGCCGGTGAGCTCTTTCAAACAAACGGTTATCAGAACACTACGGTAGGTCAGATTGCGGACCTAGCGGATGTTTCAGAACGGACCTTTTTCCGCTATTTCGAATCTAAAGAGGATCTATTACTCCCTGACTTGGTTGATTTCTTGGATCGGATCGCAACACAGCTCGAGTTAAGCCCTCCTACTCAGCAGCCGATTGAAAGCCTTTTGGAGTCGGTCAAAAAAGTTCTGGCTGAGGGAAGAGGTGGTGGAAGGTCGCTGCTCCTTCAATTGCCGGCCCTGAGTGATTCCATTCCGGCGACTCG
>JABEUO010000206.1 GCA_013044415.1 Acidimicrobiaceae bacterium | reverse complement strand
TCACCAACTGAACGCCAGCGTAGGGCATTTGAACTAATTGGAGCAAAGATACCCCTGTAGCCAGCATCAAAAGTACCAAAATACGCCATTTACCGAGGTCAGGGGCGTGCTAGGTTGCTTGGTGGGATTAAGCTCAGATTAGCTCTGCTCTCCAGCTAGACGCGAGGCCGTGGACCGCTGGTAGAAGGTCTGCGGAAACAGCCTTTGAGAAGATGAACCCCTGACCGTACTCGCACTTTAGGCCGGTAACCATTGCGAGTTGATCCCGGGTTTCGATACCTTCTGCGATAACCGTCATATTTAGCACGTGGCACAGGGAAACCATCGCTTCTAATAGACGCCTAGCGTCGGGGCTAGTTTGAGCGGGACTGACGAAACTTCGGTCGATCTTTATTATGTTCGGTCGTAGTTTGGCGAGGTAGCTGAGTGATGAATAACCAGTGCCAAAGTCGTCCAGCGCAACCGACGCTCCGAGGTTCTTGAGTTCCGATATCGTCCTGATGGTCGAATCGATATCGATCAAAGCTACGCTCTCGGTGATTTCCAGGACTAATCGGCCGGCGGGAAATCCGTTAGCATAAAGTACCTCTTTGACCATCTCGATGAGGTTCTGATCGTGGAACTGCCGAGCAGAGAGGTTGATGGCGACATACGGCGGGCAGGTGTTAGGTTGCGTTCCAGGCCAGGTGCTGGCCGACTCTACCGCCTTTGAAAGCGCAAAGGATCCGAGTTTTAGTATCAAGTCGCTGTCTTCGGCAATGGGAATGAAGATCTCGGGAGAAATCCATCTGCCATCAGGTGTTTTCCAGCGCATCAGCGCTTCGTAGCCTACTATTTCGCCAGTGCAAAGCCCAACGATTGGTTGGTAATGCATCGAGATTTCATCATGCGACAGGGCATGGCCGAGATCTTGCACTAACTTGAAACGGCCGCTTGTCTTTTCGCTCATTTCTGGCGCGAAAACAACGTGGCGGGCTTTGCCAAGACGCTTGGCCTCGTACATCGCAGTATCGGCATCTTGGACCAACTTGGTGCAGTCGGTAGCGTCGGCTGACATGCAGATTACCGCGCCGACGCTAGCGCCTTGGCTAATGCTGATTCCGTCGAAGACGAAGGGTTCTTCGAAGATAGCTAACAGGCGCCCCGCAATTGTTTCGGCATCTTCGGGTGTGCTCAGACCCTCCGCTAGGTAGACGAATTCGTCACCACCGAAACGGCATAGTGTGTCAGAGGAGCGGGCCACCTCTTCAAGACGCTTTGAAACCGCTATAAGTAACCTGTCTCCGATGTGGTGCCCGAGGGTGTCGTTCACCCCCTTGAAGTCGTCTAGATCCAGTAGGAAAACTGCGATTCCCTTTCCCTCCCGTGAGGATCTTTCGTGTGCCGATGCCATTCGATCCTGTAGAAGTACGCGGTTGGGTAGTCCGGTGAGTGGGTCGTGTAGTGCTAGGTGAGATAGCTCAGTGGCGAGGGCTCGTTCTTCGGTTATATCCCTTATCGAGGTGATAAAGAATGAGGGCTTTGCATCCTCGCCAAAGGCGACGGACCTGGACACCTCGACCTGAACTTCGTTCCCGTCCCTGTGGAGATAGCGCCTTACGTCTCGTGTCCTAAGTTGTTCCCCTGATAGGAGCCTCTTTCGGTGGAAAGCCGCCGCCTCCCTGTCTAGTGGGTGAATGAAGAGAGAGGATCCCTTTTCGGCCATCTCTTCGTTCGTGTATCCGACCATCTGGCAGAATGTCTGGTTTGCGATAACGAAGGTCCCATTGCCGTCGTGAAGGACCATACCTGCGGAGTTGTTTTCAAAGGCGAGCCGGAAACGCCGCTCGCTGTCTTCCATCTCCTTTGCTGCCGCCTTCTCGGCGGTGGTATTCCTGACCGAGGCGATCACGTAGGCGGGAAGTCCCGCTTGGTTTTTAGCCAGGGTTATTGAGACTTCGGCGTAGACGACGCTTGCGTCTCTGTGTAGGAACTGCTTGGAGTATCGGAGCTGATCGACCTCACCACTGACCATTTTCTGAAGCGCCTCTTCGGTCAATGGGAGGTCGTCTGGGTGGGTGTATTCCAGAAAACTATGGCCGATTAGGTCATCCTCACTTCGCCCCAGCATCACACAGTAGGCTCGGTTTACTCGGATTAATCGTCCATCAAGGTTCGCTATCGCCATTGGTGACATGTTGCCGTCAAATGCGAGGCGGAAGCGTTCCTCGCTCTCGGTGAGCACGTCGGCCACAGCTTTTGCTTCTGAAGTCCTCCTTATTTTTTCAAAACGATCACCGACGATGACGGCAATGATCAGTACCAGAAAGTAGACGCTCCACGCTGCCCAAAGCTCGGTAGCCGTGTGATGGAAGAGCAACTCTGCGGGAGCGAGCGCAACGATGCCCACCAAAACCGTGCAGAGCGAGCCGACCAGGCCGAATGCTGAGCCGGCGTAGATGACGGGAATGAGAAGTAACAGAGCCCAAACGAAATCAGGGATCAGGGTACTGCCGTGGTTTGAAATGATGTCGTCGGCCAAGTGGATTAGAAAGACAGACAGGACCATCAGTTGTGAGAGCCAAAAGCGCCGATCGGAAAAGGGCGGGTGCGTGGCAGAGCGAACTAACCCGCTGCCCGAGCTAGGCAAATCTGTATCAATTGACTTGGCCTCATTCATCTGGCTACCCTGTTCGCCTCCATCTGCTTACCGCCTAAGTGTAAGCCGACAAAATCGGTCTCAAATTGCACAATTCGTGGGGGATACGTTGCATCAATGCTCTATTCGAGTTACCTTTATAAATCCTCCCTCATAGCATCTATCGGCATCGAGGTGAATTTACTAAATGGGCTCGATCCAGTAGCTGCTAGGAAACTTAACGCTGATGCAAAACTAAGGCCTCAGATCGCGGCAAAGACACTTCTCCAACTCGAAGTGGTGGCGGATCAGGCGGACCTTCCGAATCGATCTGCTTTTAGGTCGAGACGGAGTGGCCATCAAAGCCCATCGAGTAAATTACGCTGGCTAGTCGTCGTGAACTCGTGGGTGAGATCAGAAACCGCAGGCACCACCAGATTCGGAGCCGGGCCTCAAGGACTATCGATTTCCCCTTACCGACGACGGGCCCGATCAAAGCTCAAGCCAGAGAACTATGGTGGCGGGAGCCTTATATTCGAGTTTTACCGACAGCAATTCGGATCTGACCAACACCAGCGGTCCGACCTTGATCTGTAAAATATGCCATTTCCCGGGTGGACCATGTGATGGGTCGAATGTGACCCCCGCTAGATGTGGATGGCCATCCCTAGAGCATGCAGAGAGGCCTCCTGGAGCGCTTCGCTCCTAGTCGGGTGGGCGTGGATCGTCTCGCCGATGTCCTCTAGGCGGGCAGCCATTTCAAGTGCGAGTGTGAATGCCGAGGATAGTTCGGATATGTCTGCGCCTACCCCTTGGATCCCTAAAACGAGATGGTTATCCGCTCGGGCTACCACTCTTATGAATCCGTCGGTGTCGGACATAGTAAGGGCTCTCCCGCTGGCCGAATATGGGAAACGACCCTCTATTACCTCGAAACCTTCCTGTCGTGCCTGGTCGGGGCTTAGCCCCACGGTTACTATCTCCGGGTCGCTGTAAACGACGGCTGGGATTGCGACCTTGTCCCATCGACGGCGCTTTCCGGCGATGATCTCGGCAACTAGGCTTCCCTGGGCCATGGCCCGGTGTGCGAGCATCGGCTCTCCGGTGAGGTCGCCGACTGCGAATACACCCGACATTGAGGTCCTGCACCCTGAATCGACGCTAACAGCCGATCCGTTTCGATCCAGATCGAGTTCTTCTAGCCCCCAACCATCGACGACCGGCGCCCTTCCGACGGTGACCACAACTTGGTCGGCGGGCAACTCGCTTATCGAGTTATCCGCCGTCTTTATCATGACGCCTTTGGAGTCGTCTGCCATTCCAATCGCCATTGCTCCGGTGAGTACCGTAACTCCAAGTTGTTTCAGTCGCCTTGATATCGGTCGTACTAGCTCGGCGTCGAAGTTTGGAAGGATCTGGTCGGTCGCTTCGACGATGGTGACCTTGGAACCGAACTTCTGGTATGCGCTGCCGAGTTCCAATCCGATATATCCTCCACCGACCACTACGAGCTTTTCGGGCAGAGAAGTTAGCGATAGGGCCTCAGTCGAGGAGATGACCTTTCCGCCAAAGGGCAGGTCCCTAAGCTCCACCGGGCGAGACCCAGTAGCGAGGATTATATATTCGGCCCTGATCTCCATGGGAGGTCCTGAGTCGGGGGTCTCGACCACTACCGTTTTTCCGTCGATAAAGCGAGCCCAGCCTTGAACCCTCTGGACCCCAGCCTTCTCTAGGAGACCTTCGATGCCGGAGCTGAGGCGGTGGACTATCTGGTCCTTCCACCGTATGGTCTCCGCTAGTTCAATTCTGGGATTCTCGCTATGGATTCCGAATTTGGTTTTTTCAGAAGCACTCTCTAGGACCTTTGAATATAGGTCGGCGGCATGGATGAGTGCCTTTGAAGGGATACAACCGATGTTGAGGCAAGTACCCCCTGCCTTGGCATTCTCGACGACGATGGTCTTGAGACCCAGCTGACCTGACCTGATTGCGGCGGTATAGCCGCCCGGACCAGCCCCTACTACGAGCACCGTACAAGATTGTTGGTTCATAAATTAAACTCCATCGATGAAGATCATGGCGGGTTCCTCGAGTAGTGATTTGATTCGCTGGATGAAGGTCGCAGCGTTCCATCCGTCAATTATCCGATGGTCGAACCCCGAGGAGAGGTTCATCATGTTGCGGGGTGCAAAATCCCTACCGTCCCAGACCGGGCGAACCTGCATCTTGTTGACCCCGATTACCGCAACTTCGGGGTAGTTGATTATCGGCGTCGACACCAGACCTCCCAAGGCGCCAAGCGAAGTAATCGTGATGGTCGAACCGCTTAGGTCCTCCCGTTCGAGCTTCGACCCATTGGCCAGGTCTGAGAGGCGCTTGATCTCCTCTGCGCAGCCCCAAATGTCGCGGCTCTGGGCGTCATGGAGTACCGGAACCACCAAACCCTTTTGGGTTTGGGTCGCTATTCCAATATGGACTGCGCCGTATTGATGGATGACCCCGGCCTCGTCGTCGTAGCGAGCATTGAGTTCGGGCTGCTCCTGGATTGCGCTTACCATCGCACGAACGAGAAATGGAAGTAGTGTCAGCTTCGGTCTTCTGCCCTTGTACTTTTCATTTAGCGCCTTGCGCAACCTTTCGACCTCAGTGACGTCGACCTCCTCGACGTAGGTGATATGCGGTATATGGGCCTTGGAATTGGACATTCGCTCCGCTATGGTGCGGCGGAGTCCTATCACTGGGATATCGGTGATCTCTCGGGTTGAACCGGTGGGAGGCTTTGTGTGAGTTACCTTCCCCGAGATATATCTATCAAGGTCGTCGTGGCCGATTCGTCCCGCTGGACCCGTACCGGTTACCAGCCTAAGGTCTAGGTTTGCCTCCATGGCCCGACGCCTAACCGCCGGCGAAGCGAGCGGACGATCGCTATCATGGGCTGCCGAGGCGACTTCAACTATTTCGCCGCTAATTGGCCGCTGGGGCCGACTCGAAGGGGCTTCGGTCTCACTATTGGCCGGGTTTTCTTTATCGACCTCCGGGGACCCTATCGGTTCACTCGGTGGTAGGTTACTACCCACCTTCGATGGTGCGGCGGTATCGGCCACCTCTCCTTCGGTGAGGAATCGAATTAGCGGAGACCCTACGTTTATGCGGTCTCCGGGAGAGGCTCCAAGCCAACTGACCGTTCCTCGGACGACGCTCGGTAGTTCGGTTGTGGCCTTGTCGGTCATTACCTCGGCGACCAGTTGGTCTACCTCCACTGCGTCGCCGACCTTTACATACCAGGTAACTAGTTCGGCCTCCGCTATTCCTTCCCCGATGTCGGGCATGCGGAACTCAAATTCGCTCATTTCAACCCTCCAAAACTCGGCTCAGGGCGTGACCGATCCGGTCGGGACCGGGGAAGTAGGCCCACTCCTGGGCGTGTGGGTATGGGGTGTCATAACCTGCGATGCGCTCGATAGGTGACTCCAGGTAGTAAAAGGCGTGCTTCTGGACCAAAGAACACAGTTCCGCCCCAAATCCGGAAGTCAGGGTGGCTTCGTGGACAACTGCGCAACGCCCGGTCTTTTTGACCGAAGTGATGATGGTGTCTAAGTCGAGTGGCACCAATGAACGGAGGTCTATGACCTCGGCGTCGATGTTGAAATCCCGGGCCGCCGCCAGGGCAACGTGCACCATCGTCCCGTAGGCCAATACGGTCACCGCTGATCCGGGTCGTCTAATCGCCGCTCGGCCAAGTGGCACTTTGTAGTGTCCCTCTGGGACTTCGCTAAGTGGGTGTTTAGACCACGGGATAACCGGCCGGTCGTGGTAACCGTCGAAGGGTCCGTTGTAGAGCCGCTTCGGTTCTAAAAAGATTACCGGGTCATCATCCTCGATCGAGGTGATGAGGAGC
>JABEUO010000205.1 GCA_013044415.1 Acidimicrobiaceae bacterium | reverse complement strand
GCCGCTTCCCTAGCCGCTTCCCCGGCGGCCATGAGTGCCCCAAATTGCCGATTACTAATCGACACATCTGGCGAGGAGATGCTCCTCGGGCTGGTATATGAGGGGGATCTCGTGGTCGCAGAGCATATGGATGGTCATCGCCAGATCGAAGCGATTAACCTTCAGGTGCAAAGCCTTCTCAAAGGGTTCGACATCGAGGTATCTGCAATATCTTCAATCGGCGTGGTAGTCGGTCCCGGATCTATGGCGGGGCTGAGGGTTGGTGTGACCTTTGCAAAGGTCCTCTCCTACGCCTTGGGATGTGGAATCACTCCGCTACTTTCCCACGAGGTAATTGCTACCATCTTTGCTGAGGGCTCTGATCCGGTGGTAGTTCTCCGGCGGGTTAGGAAGCAGGAGGCCTTTGGAGCAATTTGCACCAAGGGACCCTTGGGCTTGACTACCATATCGGGTCCTACGGTACTCGGCCCAAATGAGTTGGCGGCTTGGCTTTCGAAGTCGAAACTCAGCCCCAGCTCTATGTTGGTCGTCTCCGATCGTGCCCCAGAAAAGGTTCTGGAGGGAGCTGATGGCCTGGAAGTGGTCAACTATCATCTGCCCTCGATGCTCCTAGAGACCTGCGAGTCGATGAACTACCTTATGGATAGTGGCACCGAGAGCGCTGGAGCAGTCGGCTATGCCGATGTCGCTATCGCCTATGTCCGGGGGGCAGATACGAGGGTGAGCTACCAGAGGTTGAATTCTTCTGGCGATTTAGAGTGGGTGAAGGATTGAGGGGGATTAACTCTCATTCGGTGAGTGATTTGAGGATTACCAGGATGAGGCGGCGACACCTGCCAGGGGTGTTGCGTATCGAGAACCGATCCTATCCGCGCCCCTGGTCATTGGGGATATTTCTATCGGAGATTTCTCTCGGTGAGTCTCGTCAGTACTTTGTGGCCACCCTCGGCTCAAAGGTCATTGGTTACTGCGGGATGATGGTGATACTCGATGAAGGTCACATTACCAATATCGCCGTAGATGGATCCTATCTGACAAGGGGGGTAGCTAAGCGACTGCTTTTGAATGCCTTTGACGTTGCGGTCGGACTATCAATTAAGGACATGACTCTGGAGGTCAGGGCGAGCAACCAGATTGCTCAACGGCTCTATTTCAAATTCGGCTTCGAACCCGTCGGTATTCGGAAGAATTACTACGCGGAGTCGAATGAGGACGCATTGATCATGTGGTGTTATGACATTAGTTCTAGTGAAAATTGCCAGAGGAGAGAGAAGATCAGTAGCGAGCTCGGCGAGGCAGATTTGGTCGCTACGGTCCAAGACTCCACGGTGTCGACCTCAGAGGCGAGGCCACCCTTAGGGAAAGAGCAGCCGTTGCAGGGGAGTCTCGAGGACGCAGTCCAAACCCAGGGCGGTGACGTTGATGAGTGACACCAAGCTTTTCTGTGCTAATAAATATACCATTCTGGGGATAGAGACTTCTTGTGACGAAAGCGCAGCCTCCGTCGTGAGCGCCAATAGTGTTCGTTCGTCGGTGATATCGACTCAAGTCGACATTCACTCCGATTTTGGTGGGGTAGTTCCGGAACTGGCCTCTCGAGAGCACGAAAGAGTGATAATTTCGGTGATTGATGATGCCCTCCGCAAGGCAAAGATCTCCGACCCTCAAAGAGAGATCGACGCAATAGCCGTTACCAAGGGTCCCGGCTTGATGGGCTCACTTCTGGTCGGGGTTGCGGCGGCGAAGTCACTCTCCTTAGCGTGGGGTATACCGCTAGTGGGCGTAGACCATATGGAAGGCCATATCTTCGCTTCATCCCTTGAGACCGCCCCTGCTAAGCTTCCGGCGATGGTTCTGCTGGTATCTGGGGGTCACACCCAACTTATCTATGTTGCAGGGCCGGGTAGGTACCAGTTGGTGGGGAGCTCAATCGATGACGCAGCTGGTGAGGCATTCGACAAGGTTGCAAGACTATTGGGACTTGGATTTCCTGGTGGACCGGCGATCGACCTTATTTCGCGGGGAGTCGAGGTGGGACAAATCCGCTTCCCTAGGGCGATGCTGAACAAGGGGTACGACTTCTCCTTTTCTGGCCTAAAGACGGCTGTTTTGAACTATCTGCAAACTAACAAGGGTGCGCCACCAGAATTGGTCGCCGCTAGCTTCCAAGAAGCTGTCGTCGACGTACTAGTTAAAAAGACCTTCGCTGCCGTGAAGGCCTATGGGGTAAAATCAGTGGTCCTTGGTGGTGGGGTTGCCGCTAACTCCAGACTGCGGGAAGAGGTATCGAGGGTCGCGGATCAGGTCGGCGTACAATCGGCGATTCCAGCACCAATATCGTGCACTGATAATGGATCGATGATTGCGGCCGCAGGCGCCTTTCGCTTGGAAACCGAAGGTCCAACTGACCCGTCCTTCGGCGTGGAGCCCTCGGGGAGATTGAATTATTTCGGCTGAGAGCCACGACGCTTTTTAGTAGCCGCTTTCTGGAAAACTTGGCAGATTTTGGCCAGAAGTGAAGAATAGCTACCGCAATTAGCACTCAGACTGCTAGAGTGCTAATTGGCCAATATCCGGTCCAAACCTTACAAGGAGGCTTGTTAGATGAAGCTCCAACCGCTGGAGGATCGCATTGTAGTGCGGCCGGCAGAGTCCGAAGAGAGGACCGCCTCAGGGCTGGTCATCCCGGACACTGCTAAAGAGAAGCCGCAGCAGGGAGAGGTTCTTGCCGTCGGTCCAGGTCGCAGGGCTGAGTCGACTGGGCAGATCATTCCGCTTGATATTCAGGTGGGCGACACCGTCGTCTACTCGAAGTATGGTGGTACCGAAGTGTCCCTCGAGGGTACAGACTACCTCGTGCTATCTTCCCGTGACATTCTGGCAAAGGTGAATAAGTAGATGTCAAAGATACTCCGTTTTGACGAAGCAGCGAGGCGAGGCCTCGAAGCCGGGGTCAACAAGCTCGCTGATACCGTCAAGGTCACATTAGGCCCTAAAGGGCGTAACGTGGTTTTGTCGAAGAAGTTTGGCGCTCCGACTATCACCAACGACGGCGTCTCGATCGCTAGGGAGATTGAACTAGAGGATCCATTTGAAAATATGGGTGCCCAGCTAGTCAAGGAAGTTGCTACTAAGACCAATGACGTAGCCGGAGACGGAACCACTACGGCTACCGTTCTCGCTCAGGCGATGATCCGTGAAGGATTAAGAAACGTAGCCGCTGGCGCCAATCCGATGTCTTTGAAAAAGGGTATCGAGAAGGCCGTGAAGGTTGCTATTGAGGGAATAGCCGAGCAGGCTAAGCCGGTCGAAGGTAGAAACGATTTTGCTCAAGTAGCGGCAATTTCCGCAGCCGACCCGGCAATTGGCGAGGTTCTCGCCGAGGCCATCGACAAGGTCGGTAAGGATGGAACGGTAACCGTCGAGGAGTCGAACACCTTCGGACTCGAACTTGAGTTTACAGAAGGAATGCAGTTTGATAAGGGATATCTCTCCCCTTACTTTGTTACCAATCCAGATCGGCAAGAAGCGATACTAGAAAACGCATATATCTTGCTTGTATCTTCAAAGATCTCTTCTGTGCATGAGATGCTTCCGGTCCTCGAGAAGGTAATGCAGAGTGGACGGCCACTGCTTATCGTCGCAGAAGACGTAGAAGGTGAAGCCCTTGCGACCCTGGTGGTCAACAAGATTAGAGGGACCTTCAACTCCGTAGCCGTCAAGGCGCCTGGATTTGGAGAGCGCAGAAAGTCGATGCTCCAAGACATGGCGGTACTCACCGGCGGTCAGGTTATCTCCGAAGAAGTTGGTCTCAAGCTAGACGCAGTGAGCCTTGATCTACTTGGTCAGGCGAGGCGCATCGAGGTTACCAAGGATGACACCAAAATCATCGATGGTGCCGGCACCAAAGAGGATGTTGCGGGCCGGGTAGCTCAGATCAGGCGTGAGATTGATGACACTGACTCAGACTGGGATCGCGAGAAGCTACAAGAAAGACTCGCAAAGCTGGCTGGTGGCGTAGCGATAGTCAAGGTCGGTGCTGCTACTGAGGTCGAACTGAAAGAGAAGAAGCACCGCATCGAGGACGCATTGTCGGCCACGAGGGCGGCTATCGAAGAAGGAATAGTAGCCGGCGGCGGCACGGCCCTCCTCAGGGTAAGGGGTAGGGTACTAGCACTCGCCGAAACGCTCGAGGGCGATGAAGCAACGGGCGCTCGTATGGTTGCCAAGTCACTGGAGGAGCCACTCAAGTGGATAGCCTACAACGCCGGACTCGAAGGGCCCGTTGTCGCCGAGGCTGTCTCGAGGGAGACGGGTGCGATGGGGCTAAACGCCAGGACCGGTGTCTATGAAGATCTGGTCAAGGCTGGTGTCATTGACCCGGCGAAGGTGACTCGTTCAGCCCTTCAGAATGCCGCTTCAATTTCGGCACTTCTGCTCACTACTGAGGCGACCGTCGCCGACAAGCCCGAAGCATCTGATGCCGGAGCTGCGGCAGCGATGGGTGGCATGGGTGGCATGGGTGGCATGGGCGGCATGATGTAGCTTGTCTAGGCCGCGAGGTCAAGGCAGCTGATGACCGCTTGCTATCTAGGGGACAGGGCATTGCCCTGTCCCCTTTTTGGTTAAATCAGCTGAGGCGGCCATCACGGCTGGCTCCACTTTTGTCTTTCGGGGCAGGTAGCATCGGAGCAGGGGGTAAGAGTGGTAAATACGTCGGCGGAGTATCGAAGCAGGTATCCACAGGTCGTGCCGGTACCCGCCTATGTTGGAGTGGCGGAGAAGTCACTGTGGCAGCTGAAGGCTCAAGAGGTAGCCGAGATCGATTTAGTGAGGGCAAGTCAGATCTTGCGAGATCGCCTTAGTCTGGATCACTTCGATACTCGTCCAAAGGCCAACGGTTCTTCACGGCAAGCCGCCGTCCTCATCCCGATTCTCGACTTGTGTGGAGGTGTAGGGATTGTCCTTACCAAGAGATCGACGAAACTTTCGAGACACGCCGGCGAGATCTCTTTTCCCGGTGGCGGAGTCGAAAAGGGAGAGACTTTTTACGAGGCTGCTATTAGGGAGGCCAAGGAAGAGGTGGGGCTAGATCCGTCCGAAGTAGAAGGAATTGGCCTACTCGGCTCCCTCCAAACGATACGTCATTCGGAAAGCTTTCTCGCCTACGTTGCGAAGATTCCCGAAAGCGCTCAACTCGGTGAGTCAGAGGAGGTCGAAAGGGTAATGAGGGTCAGCCTGAGGGACTTGGCAGACCCAGACAGACATCACTCTGAGGTGTGGTCTTCACCGGAGTTCGGCAGTAGGACGATGCATTTTTTCGAATTAGATACGGATTTAGTTTGGGGGGCAACGGCGAGTCTCCTCTCTGACCTCATGGATGTATTGGCGGGTGGCGAAATTAAAGGGGGCATCGTTGGCAACTCTGAGTTTTGAGGGCGAGACGCAACAGGAATTGGAGGCCAAGGTTCGAAACTGGCTCTCCTCGGTTGAGCAGGCCCGCTCCAAGCCTGACCCTCAGGTGCTATTTGATTCGATAGGCAAGGTAATCGGAACTATCGCTAAAGCTGCGTCCGTGGCGGGAGAGAGTCTGACGGGCGGCGGGGGAGACCTTGGTGCTGCGGTAGAACTTGTCAAGATCGGGTTCGAATTTGGTGACAATGCTCAGAAGGTAATCAATGAAGGTATGGAACTAATTGGGCCGGTGATGGATTCGGAAGCCCTCAGGAAGAGGGTCGAACTTGCCAAGGACGGGCTGATCCAAGAACTTATTTCCACCATCGTGGAGAGCGGTGAGGCTGATAGAGGGCCGAAAGAGTCGTGATCTCTAAAGGTGGGCCCCTAGCAGGTATCCTAATGAGACCATCACGAGGCCCACGGCAAAGCTTCCCGCCATATTGAGAATGGCCAAGATTAACTGGCCCTCCCTCAGCAACCCAAAGCTTTCGAAGCTTAGGGTAGAGAAAGTTGTGTAGGCGCCTACGAGACCCGTACCAAAGATCAAATATCCACCATGAGTAAGAAGATGGGCCTTTAACATACCGAAGAGGAGCCCTAGGACTAGCGCACCCGTGATGTTGACCGCAAAGGTTCCAAATGGGAAGTCGCCGCTAATCCTTGACATGACCCACCTGTCAAATAGGTACCTAACGACCGCACCAGCTGCCCCGATAATTGCTGCTAAGGCACTATCCAAGTTATTGCATCCTGCGATTCAGCACTTCGACTGGCTCTTTTGTCACGAAAAACAGTTCGATGTGGCTTTCCAGAGAGTCCAAGAAGGAATCGATCTTCTCTGCGGTATCGATTAGGACTATTACTATTGGAAGGTCGTCTGAGAGACTTAGTATTCTCTCTCGGTGAAGGTGGTGGTGAGATCCGATCCCTTCGATACCCCTGAAGACCGTCATGCCCAAAGACGCCTCTTTGGCTCTGGAGGCGAGATAATCCAGTGCAGACCTTTTGTGGATGCGCTGCGATTCGTCTAGGTATATGTACAGCTTGCACGCGGAGTGCCACTCTCGCATTTTCTAATCCCCTCCTAGTCCTTCACCGTAGCGCCGCTCGTCCCTTGCTCTTCGGTTGATTGCGCTGACGAATCTGGATAACACTACGCCAAAATATACCGCTAGCACCCCTCCAATAATGGTTAAAATTAGATACTCTAAACCGAGGCCATATTGAGCGTGGCGAAAAAGGTTGAAAGCTTCTAAAGTCGCCGTGGAGAATGTTGTAAAGCCTCCACAGACGCCGGTCCCAAATAAGGCTCGGAATCTAGCAGCGTCTTGGACATATGAGCTTTGGGCCAGAGTCACCACAATGCCAAGTATGAAAGCTCCAGCAAGATTTATGACAAAGGTCGCTGTTGGGAAGCCTTTGGAGGCCATCGCTGCTTCCAAATAGACCCTGCCGCCCGCTCCGGCGATTCCTCCAGCGCCAACGAGTGCAACGAGGTTCAAGAGATTGCTACGCTTGATGGATCGAGAGCGCCCTTTCATGCCACGGCCTTCTGCGAAACCGAACGTGTCGATGTAATAGAACGCATCGGGGAAATAGAACGCATCGGGGAAATAGAACGCTTCGAGGCCCCGCATTTTGGCCAATTTCGAGTTTGATCTGGTGACAAAAAATTCAAGTTATACCACTTCTAGCGACGGTCGTAAATCTGGTGATAAGTGGGCGTAGCCTCTGTGGCGTCCGCTGGGCAAACGGCAGAACGAATTCCGGGTTGATTTTGAACCTCGGTCGTTGGCGTTCGCTCTGGCACGAGTCAGTCCCTCCTCGGACAATTTTGGGCATCTAACGTGGTCGATTCTACCCAGACAAAGCAGACCCCAAGTTCTTCGGATGCCGTAAGGTCTTCTCAAATCGACCTCGGCCTCCTGGGACGAATGACCCCAGCCGTGAGTCGGGACTTTCGGGCCAAGTCCCCCGAGATCTCTTTCGCCGGCTGTGTGACTGGTGAGAAAATGCTATGAAAGTGTTAAGGATTGCTGAGAAGAAGCGCATTGGATCTACTCACGACTAGCCTTAATTAGTCGGTTCAGCTCGGTTTCGTGCTATACGGCGCTTCGGATGCGGTTTTAAACCTCCGTTTGCCGGGTGGAATTGACAAAAGTTTAAAGAGACAAAAGTTTAAAGAGACAAAAGTTTAAAAGGTTTGTGGTACCCGGATCGCAGAGATCTCGTTAGGTGCAAGGAAAGACGGACAACGTTGTCCCACTATTTAGGAGGTCCGGTGAAGCGGGTCATCGTGCTAGGAGCAGACGGCTATATAGGTTGGCCGATGGCGATGCATTTAAGTCGACTCGGCTACGAAGTCATGGCCATTGACAATCAAGTTAGGCGAGCTTGGGACGACGAAGGGGGAACCGCAAGCCTGGTACCTATTGCCTCGCCCGAAGTCAGGGTCTCAACCTGGAAGAGGCTAACTGGAAAAGACATCCTTTGGAAGGATATTGACCTATGTGACTTCGATCCCCTTCGGGCTGCGATCAGGGAGTTTCAGCCTGACGCCATTGTCCATTTTGCCGAGCAGCGTAGCGCTCCTTTCTCGATGATCGACAGGGAACACGCCGTGAGAACTCAGGTGAACAACATCGTTGGGAACCTCAATCTCCTTTTTGCTATCAAGGATGAGGTCCCGGATTGCCACCTTGTGAAGCTCGGAACCATGGGCGAATACGGGGCTCCCAATATTGACATCGAAGAGGGATACATAACGATAAACCATAACGGCAGGTCGGATACGCTCCCTTTCCCAAAGGTTCCGCACTCCTTCTATCACCTCTCCAAAGTCGCCGATTCGCAGAACATTCACTTTGCGACCAGAATCTGGGGGATTAGGGCTACCGACCTAAACCAAGGCGTTGTCTATGGGACTCACACTCAGGACACCGCCTTGCACCCCGATTTGGCGACCCGGCTTGACTACGATTCAATCTGGGGAACCGCCCTGAACCGCTTCTGCATTCAGGCAGCCGCTGGTCTGCCTATTACCGTCTACGGCAAGGGTGGCCAGACGAGGGGCTACCTGGATATTCGGGACACTATGGCGTGCATCACCCTGGCGATCGAGAATCCAGCTTCCCCGGGTGAATGCCGGGTCTTTAATCAATTTACCGAGCAGTTTAACCTCAATGAACTGGCCGAGATCATCGCCAACGTGGCCATCAAGGCCGGCCACTCTCCTGAGATTGCGCACCTAACCAATCCAAGGGTGGAACTCGAGGAGCACTACTACAATGCCAAGCACACCAAGCTGTTAGACCTCGGTCTCGTACCGCATCTTTTGGAAGACACCTTGATCGAGAGCCTTTTCTCCGTAATCAGCTCAAACATTGAGGCAATTGACCCAGTCCTGTTGGAACAACCGAGCGT
>JABEUO010000036.1 GCA_013044415.1 Acidimicrobiaceae bacterium | reverse complement strand
TTAATAGTGATAAATTGGCGGCTACTTTGATGCTTGCGCCTAGTATGGCGCGACTATGCACGAGGGGACGAGCGACAACAGATCTGAAGAATTTTCCGATGACGAGCGGGAGATTTTGGATCACTATTTTACCAATGTTGATGGCTTGGTTTTCTGCCTGCGTAATTTAAACGAGACCGTAAAGGCGGCACTGTTTAGTCGATATTCACGTTCAAAGAATTCGATGCGCAGGGTGTTTTTGGACGAGTTTTACCATCAGATCGACAATTTCGGTGATCGAAGCCAACTTGAAGTGGGCGGAGAACGGGCCAACAAATTGTTTCGGCGAGTAATAGCGGATTACGGAGACGATTCGGTTGCGCAGTTGGCAGGTGTTCACATCGCTTTTGAAGGGGTCTCAAACGTACTGACGAAGGTGATTGAGAGGCCAAGACTCATGTCTTACCTCGAGCAGTCGACGAGGTACCTTAGCTTTGGGAAGCGAGCTGACGGCACCTACCCCTTTGCCATACCACCCGAATTGAGCCCGGAAGATTCCGTCACCTACTCAAGGGCGATGAATGAGGTGTTTAGTCTCTATGAAATCACAGCGGCCAAGGTACGCGGATACCTTGAAGCAAATTTGTCGGATAAGAGTGACACTGATATGGTGCGAGCGGCACAGGCTGCTTCGTTTGACGCAGCGAGGGGCGTGCTACCTGCGAGCGTAATTTCCAATGTCGGGG
Source organism: Acidimicrobiaceae bacterium (assembly GCA_013044415.1). Classification (GTDB taxonomy): domain Bacteria; phylum Actinomycetota; class Acidimicrobiia; order Acidimicrobiales; family Acidimicrobiaceae; genus JABEUN01. Next base: position 5,375 of record JABEUO010000036.1, on the reverse strand, counting down.
TATTCGGATCCCCTCAATCGCTTGAGGGATTGATAATGCACCTGCGGGCGTCGGAATTGAGTGAAGCCAAGATTTTTGCCGAAATGGCCAAGGCGGAGCTAGAAAAGGTAGTTCCCGCCTTTATATCTCGCTTGAACCAGCCTGATAGGGGACTGCGATGGGTCGATTATCTTTCGTTGACTAAGGCCGCCACGAGGGAGTTTGTCCACCAGCTGGTTGGAGAGGAAGAAGAGCATGGGAGTACGGTCGATGTCTCTCTCTACAGCTTCGATCCCGATGGCGAAGCCAGGGTTGCCCGAGACATAATCTGTTCCGAGAGCCGGCTCTCGGTGGAACAAGCACAAGAAGTGGTGTCAAAGCTTAACGCTGCCCAGCTAGACGAACTCTTTTCTGTCTATGTTGGCGATAGGGCGAACAGGCGGCACAAGCCAGGTCGGGCTTTTGAAGCGACCCAGTATGGCTTTGACGTGGTTTCAGACTACGGATCTTTCAGGGATATGCAGCGCCATCGCCTTTTGTCGATAGATTGGCAGACTCTAGAGACTTCTTTGGGTTACAACGTTCCAAGTTTGGTGAATGAAGCAGGCGCTGGCGATGATTTTTGTCGTGCCATGAACATCTCCCATGATGCCAATGAAGACTTGAGCCTCCGTTACCCCAAAGCGGTAGCTAGCTATTCGGTGTGCATGGCTTACCGAATTAGGTATCAGATGCTGATGTCGGCACGAGAAGCGATGCACGTATGCGAACTCAGATCACAGCCGTCCGGCCATCCCAGTTACCGCAGGATTGCTCGAGAAATGCATCGGTTGATAGCCGAGGTAGCGAAGCATTCGCGAGTTGCGATGTCGATGGCATACGTCGACGACAATGATGAAAAGTTGGGCCGATTGGAAGATGAGAGGCGAATTTCTGAGAAAAAGCGCCTATTTCTACCAGAATAAGTTGGAATGAAGCGATTATATGTAGGTGTTTGGATCGAGGCAGTTAGTATTCGGTCGAACAGTTTGTGCAGAGGTTGAGATGGCCAGGAAAAAAAAGAGCGAAGAATTAGTAGATGAGGTCGAGGAAGTTGGCAAAGGGCTTGATCCTCTGGCCGAAGACCACGTATTCGAAGGCGAAGAAGATGACGAGGCCGAAGGTTTTGGCGAGGAGCCAGATTTTATTTCAGAAGAGGATTTCGAGGAAGAGGAAGTCGAATTCGACGACGATATTGATTTCGACGACGACGTAGATTTTGTAGATGTCCTTGAAGATGATCTCGTGGACGGCATCGATGACGTGCTTGTGGACGACGAGGTTGAAGACGATGAGGACGATGATCTAGAGACAGACGATGACGAATCGGCACTTGAAGACTCGACTGAATCCGATGAAGATGATGATGACTTCGACGATATCGACGAAGATGAAGTCGAAGCGAGTCTCGACGACATACTTCGCGAGCGCCTAGTAGTCATCGACGACGACGACGACGATCTAGAAGCCGATGATCGAGGAGAAACGATAACGAGGGTGCTCCCTAGGCAGCCCGATGAATTCGTATGTCAGTCATGTTTTCTTGTGAAGAAAAGAAGCCAGTTGGCCGACCCGAAGCGCTCATTCTGTCGGGATTGCGTCTAGGTTTTCTTCCATGACTCAAGAGGAAGGCCCGGCCTACGGTCCCGAAGGTTTTGACCCTAGAGGTTTTGTCAAGGATGTCGTCTATTTTTCAGTTGGGGTGACGTCCGCCTTGGCAAAGGCGGTCCCTACCGCGGCCAAAGACGGCGAGAGAATAGTTGCTGAAAAGATTCAGTCGGCGGAGATGGTCGGAAGGCTCACAGTGGGCTTTCTGAGGCATAGCTATGGACCGAAGGTCGATGAAGTAGTCTCAGGCGTGAAGAATCTCTTTGGAGGGGCACCAGGCGGTCGTAGAGAAGATAAGGGCCGAGATGGCTCAGCGGACAGTACTCAGGGGGAGCCTAAGCCATCGCAATCGGCGGCTAATTCGGGAGTGGTTGGAACGATTGCCAACTACGATCAATTGACTGCTGCTCAGGTAATACGACACCTCGAGCTCCTCGGCGAAGAGGAACTTGCCGAGGTTGAGGGATACGAACTAGCTGGCAGGAGGCGAAGAACCATCCTCAATCGTCTATCTGAGATTCGTGAAAATCGCATTGCACAACAAGGCGATTAGCTGCTATCCTCCGTTTGGTCAACTTTGCGGGTCAATGCCATGTTCTATTCTGGAAAATTTAGATGCTTGGACAACAGGTCGTAATTTTAGAGTTGTCGGGGAGCGGTTTGACTTTGCGGTCATAGGGGTTTTCGCCTCTTGAGGATTTTGTCAGGATTTCATAGTGACTTCAAGTGAGTTTCCGCACTTTGTCGTGAGGCGCCAAGTTTCGAGCGACGAGCCCGCTGTCAGCGATTTGCGGAGTCAGTTCCTATTCGAGATGGCTAACCTCCGAGGAGGTGAAGATCTTGTACGCACTATTGGTACTGCACCCAGTGGTGAAGAAGGCAGAGTACTGATAGTGAGTGAAATCGACGGATGCATAGTTGGCTACTGTTCAGTCGTTTTTGAAGCTAACGAGACTGGAACCGTGGATCAAATCTATGTGGAACCAGGGGCCAGGCGAATAGGCATTGGCGAGGCGTTGCTCGAGGCGGTTGTCGAGTTGGCTTATTCCCGGGGCTTAAGGAGTCTGGATGCGCTTGCCCTGCCTGGCGCACGTGAAGTGAAGAATCTGTTCGAAGGGCTTGGTTTTAAAGCCAGGCTGCTGGTGCTGAAACTATCGTTGGCTGGTTTCGATAGCCAGCGCGGGTAGGGGACCAATGGACCTCAAAATAGCGGTAGCGGCGATTGCCGTTTGTGAAGGAAAAATCCTTCTGGTGCAGCGGGGCAGGGGAATCGGAATAGGCAAGTGGGCACCACCAGGAGGCAAGATGGAGCCAGGGGAGACCCTGCAAGAAGCGGTAGAGCGCGAACTCCTCGAAGAGACCGGCGTAACGGCAAAGGCCACTACTCCTGCGGGCTGGGTTGAAGTTCACAATGAGGAAAACAGATACCTGATCATTGATTACTATGTAGAACTCGTTAGCCCGGATCTTTCTGTGAACTTACCTGTTGCGGGTGATGACGCAAAGGATGCCAGATGGTTTGAAATTAACATGGTGGGCGCTTTGGATTTGGCGGACGGCGTAGTTGGATTACTTGGTGAAATCAACCTCCTCCCACCAACCGAGATGGCTTGACTCGCAGGCACGAGTAAATAGAGTTGAAGAAATACCGAATAATTGACCTACATTGGTTCCTCTGGCAAAAGCGAGCGTCTATTTCGTATTATCAAGTATTTGCAGTCATGCTATATCAAGATTCAGCCCCAACGCCGATCGATCTCCTAGGTCGGTCACTTCCCGACCCATTTGGGCGGTCGTTTTTCTATGAACGCTTGGAGACCTTCGTTTAAGTCGTCGGAATTCATTAGGTTCATTAGAGCATCGCTGGACAATCTGAATAGTTCTGAGTCGCGGTGTCTCTGAGCGAACTGCATCACGCCAAGCGACTCCCAAACAGAAAGCGGTGCATTTTCGCAGATTTGTCTAGCTAGGGCGAGCGCGGTTTCTAGGGCAGTTCCATCTTGGCAAAGTCGATTTATCATCCCATATTGGGCTGCAGTGGCCGAGGTGATCGGATTTCCAGTCAGAACCATTTCGGTGGCGACACTAGCTGGAAGTCGATCAAAGAGCCGAAAGAGTCCGCCTGCCCCAGCAACTAGTGATCGCTTTACTTCTGGTAATCCGAAGGTGGCTTGGTTGCTGGCCACGATTAGGTCGCAGGCGAGGACAATTTCGCAGCCCCCTGCTAGTGCGGGACCCTCCACTGCGGCGATAAGAGGCTTTCTCCTGTGCCTTTTAGCAATTCCGGCAAATCCTCCCTTTTCGGTGGACAGCTTGTCGCCATTCCCAGCGGCAATTTCCTTTAAATCGGCTCCGGCAGAGAAAACTGGCGGGGAGCCTGTGAGTATTCCGATCCATAGATTTTGATCCAGTTCCAGGCGATCTAGCTGATCTTCAATCTCCCGTGCTACCCTTGGGTTTATAGCGTTTCTAGCTTCGGGTCTATCGATGGTGATGATCAGCACGTGGTCAATAGTTTCCGCACTAAGTACTTCTTCCATCGAGCCCCCTTTATCTTTACCTTGATATGACCTTAGTCTTGCTTATCAATCCAAACTGGGCAGAAATGGAGTTGACTTTAATTGAGACGCTCCGATTTGTGTCTGTTATGCATCACCTAACACTTTCATAATGATTTAGTAATAGCTCACTTACATGGGCATACGATACTGATGATATGAAATTTGCAACTTTTATCTCTAAAAAACAATTAAGCCTCGCCGTAGGTGGAGTTGCCATGGTGGGCGGCTTGGCCGCTTTGGGATTGTCGCCTGCTATGTCGAATGTGTCATCAACCGGTCCGACCAGTATCGTAGCGCCGGTAGCCCTAAAAGGTGCAACTGCTACAGGAAAAGGTGCTGGTAAGGGCTGGTTATCCTGGCTCATGCGAGGTCAGGAGGTGGTGGTGACCAGGACAAGTCATTCTGGGAAAACGATTACGCTCTCTTTTGATAGGGGGTTGGTAACCGCGCTTTCGCCTACTTCCATTACTATTGCGGGTCCTGCGGGCGTTAGTATTACGGAAAGTATCGGCCAAAGTACTAAGTTTGGAAAGCTTTCCTTACAACAAATGCAGACTGACCTTGGCGCAGGAATCAAGCTTCGCGCGAGATTAATTGAGAAGAATAACGTCTTGACTAGGGTTGTCGCTTTTCAACCCGGTCAAGGGAGTAAGGGTCAAGGTAATCCTGGACCCAATTCTCAGCCTGGAAATGCTCCGAAGAGTGGCGTAATTGCTTGAACATACCAATATCAAAGTTTTGCTAGGTTATCCAGGGGCCAGCAGCCAAGACCTTGAAGTTTTGCTCGCTTTGCTGGACTGATGGTCGACGGAGGCGGTTTTCAGGTTCCCTGGAAACCTATGCCCGATGTGCTGATCCCAATCGATGACTACAAGCAAATTAGAAGGGTCTTGTAGCTCTTAGCCGAGCTGGTTGGCAATTGTGCCATAAAAAGCTATTCGAGGGGCCGGTGTGGCCCCTCGAACCAATCAATAACCCCGGTTCAGGATCAGAACCGTCTTCTTTGATGAATCATTACTAAGCGAAGTTACTGACGGGTATTTTACCGACTTTGACGGCCGCTTCTTGATCAAAGGTGATCAGTACTATGGAGCCTCTGTAACGGGAGCCTCTGTAACGGGAGCCTCTGTAACGGGAGCCTCTGTAACGGGAGCCTCTGTAACGGGAGCCTCTGTAACGGGAGCCTCT
>JABEUO010000204.1 GCA_013044415.1 Acidimicrobiaceae bacterium | reverse complement strand
GCCTCTGGACCGAGTATTACCATCACCCAGGCGGACTACCAGTCATACCTCCAGCAGAGCGCTGCGGTGGACTCGGTAATGGCGGTGGCTCCTGGGGAGGTTATGACCGAGTATCAGATGCTCGAAGGCCTTCTTATCCCGTCTGCCGATAACATTGGAACCGCCTTGGCACGCTGGGACGCTGGATCAACGGCGGCTTTTGTGGTGAAGATGAATGCGATGGCGAAGAGACTAGGTATGACCTCTACCCATTACACCGACCCTTCTGGTTTGGATCCACGGACGGTTTCCAATACGCGGGATCAGATCAAGCTGGCACAACTGCTCGAAAAGAACCCGACGCTTTCGCAGATAGTCTCCTATCCGCAAGCTACTCTTCCAGTGGCCGGGGTGGTCTACAACGTAGATTACGACCTTGGATCGAATGGGATCGCCGGAATCAAGACGGGTTCGACTCCGAGTGGGGGTAGCTTCGTCTTCTACTCTAGGGCAAACATTCAAAACCAATCGACGGGGATCTTTGGGGCGGTTCTGTTCCAACAGAGCGGACAGCCCCTCATCACCGCATTGGACGTCGCAAAAGCCTTGGCTAAGGCGGCCCCTTCGCAGGTTAGGTACTTCAAGGTACTCTCCGCTGGCGGCTTGGTAGGAACGATAAATCCACCCGGCGGGGCGCCGATTAATGTCTATGCGACCAAGTCGGTCTACGCCTTCGGCTGGTCTGGTTTGAGCGAATCGATCGCTGTTACCCCGACATTAAAGACCCATAGCGTCGCCAGTGGTGCTAAAGTCGCAGAGATTACGGTCAAAGTTGGAGAACAGGTATTCAAAGAGCCCGCAGTGGTTAACTCCCCCGTGGTCAAGGCATCTTTGAAGTGGCGGCTTACGAGGCTCTAAGGGCAGATGACAAAGGAAGTTTCGGCAAAGACGGTTAGGACTCCGGCGTCGACGGCGAATTTAGGGCCAGGCTTTGATACTTTGGCGATAGCCCTCGAAAGATTTATCGAGGTAGACGTGGAGTTGTCCTCTTCGTTTGATGTCGCTTCAAGCGGCTATGGTGCTGGAGTCCCAGTTGACGACAATCACCTAGCGCTGCAGGTTTGCAAGTTTGTGTTGGGCCACTCGAACGTCTCCTTGACCATCAGGTCCGATATACCCTTGGCAAGGGGGATGGGGTCTTCGGCTGCGTTGGCGGTAGCGGTAGCGGTAGCTTGCGAGTCAGACGACCCGCTATCGGTTGCTGTGCATTTCGAGGGGCATCCCGAAAATGCCGCTGCTTCGCTCTATGGAGGTGCGGTAGCCGCAGCGAGCATCGAGGGTCGCAGCGTAGTGAGGAGCATCGAGGTCGATACCGAGCTGGTAAGTGTGCTGGTAATCCCCGAGAACGAACTCCCTACCCACAAGCTGAGGGCGGCCCTGCCCAAGAGCGTACTTCGAATCGACGCTATTGAGAACCTTTCTAATTCATTGATGCTCGCCCTGTCACTTAAAGATGCTTCGACGATCGAGAGGTTCATGTTCAAAGACAACATCCACCAGCGATATCGGAGTCAATTCTTTACCGAGTCCGACACGATAATCGACGAATTGATCAGATCGGGGTGCATAGGCGCAGCATGGTCTGGAGCCGGTTCGACGATGATCGGCTTTGCTACCCGTTCCCTTGCCAAGCAGGTGCTGAGCAAGGTGAAGAGATTTCAAGAGGATCGAGGGGTATTTCATCAGGTGGAGGTTGTCGAGTTCAACCGAACGGGAACCGTGGTCCAACTAGCATAGAGTTAAATGTCACAAAAAATTTGGGTTGAAACCCTCGGGTGTCCGAAGAACAAGGTCGATTCGATCAAGCTGAGCCATCGCGCCTTGTCCTCAGGGTATCAAAGTGCAAACTCGGTAGCTGAAGCCGACCTTATAGTCGTCAATACCTGCGCTTTCATTGAATCTGCCCGGCAGGAATCGATCGATACGATCCTAGAGATCTCCTCCGAAAAGGCTTCTCGGAGTCGACTGGTCGTGACGGGTTGCATGGCCGAGCGCTATCAGGGCGAACTCTCGGCCGCATTGCCCGAAGTAGATATGGTGGTGGGCTTCGATGGGGATTTCATCTCGAACAACCCACCTGAGGTCTTCGTTTCTATAGGGTCAAATCCAAAGTCAGCTAAGTCCGCCTTCAGCGGGGACATCGAGATGGCGCTACCGACAATGGACCTATTGAACCTGAGCCGTGGCCCATCAGACCAAGTGTGGGCCTATCTGAAAGTGGCCGAAGGGTGCGATCGCAAATGTGGATTCTGTGCTATTCCAAGCTTTCGGGGTAAGCAGCGGTCGCGTGAGGTGTCCGACATCGTCAAGGAGGCGATTGATCTCGATGTGCGTGAGCTTGTCTTGGTCGCTCAAGATCTCGCGAGCTACGGAAAGGATATTCCCGGCGGTGGTAGCCTAACGGACCTGATAGGGGAATTGCGAGGGGTCTCGAAATGGCTTCGACTCCTCTATATCTACCCTTCTCAACTTACGAATCTTTTGATCGAGGCCATCTGCGAAAGCGAAGTACCGTACTTCGACCTCTCCTTGCAGCACGTGAGTAGGCCGCTCATCAGGAGGATGCGTAGGTATGGATCCTATGAACTATTCCTTGATAAGATCGCCTCGATACGGAAGGTCAATGCTAATTCGGCCTTTCGATCGTCGTTCATCATCGGTTACCCTGGTGAGAGCGAAGAGGACCACGAGCTACTTTTGAGCTTTTTGAATGAGGCTCAGCTCGACTGGGCGGTCTTCTTCCCCTACTCGAGGGAAGAGGGGACATTTTCAGATTCGCTCGATTCCCAGATAGATGCTGAATTAGCGTTGTCCCGGCTTAGGGAGGCATCTGAACTTCAAGACTCGATAACCCGAAGGAAGAGGGATAACCTCGTCGGGACGGAGATAGAGGTCTTAATCGACTCCCCTGGAGTCGGACGCTCCTATAGGGAGGCTCCGGAAATAGACGGAATAGTCCGTGTTCCGTCGGAATATGCGGTAGGTTCGTTCCAGAGGGTGTCAGTTGACAAAGCGGTCGGACCGGATCTGTTCGCAAGTCATATTCTGTCGGGGGGTGATCATGTCTTCTAGTACCTATGGTCCAAGCGCAATAGCCACTCCCGCCAACCTGGTGACCTTTGTTAGGATTCTGGCTTCACCCGTTGCGGTGATGATGGTTATCAATCGTTCCAATCCCTGGGCGACCTTGGGCCTCTGGGTATTTTTGGGCGTAGCGGATCGCTTTGATGGTGAGATAGCAAGGCGGCAAGGTACGACTAGATCGGGTGCATTCCTCGACCCCTTGGCGGACAAGATCATGGTCTTTGGTATGTTCGGAGCTCTGGTTTATCAGTCGAGGATTGCCCTGCTGCCGGTGGTGATCATGGCGATTAGGGAATTGGTGATTTCGGGTTACCGTACGGTGGTGGCAAAGAAGGGGATTTCAGTTCCTGCCAGAAAATTAGGGAAATGGAAGATGTCCGCCCAGGTGCTTTCGATCTGCCTTGCCCTTATCCCGGTGGGTGGTCTTTATACCACATTTACCAGAACCGTGATGGTTTCAGTCATTATCTGGATCGCAACCGCCCTCGCTCTGGGAAGTGCTTACCAATACCTTTCGGATGCAAGTCGCAATAACAAGGTGACTTCGTAAGTTCAAGTTGAGCTGGGTGGGAAGTAAGGGGTATTTAGGTGCGAGTCGAGATCGTCGCTATCGGGACGGAACTTCTTTTAGGGCAGATCCAAGACACTAATTCAACTTGGATTTCCGAACGTCTCGCGGAAGTTGGCGTGGACTGCCATTTTCAATCTAAGGTCGGGGACAATCTAGAGCGGATCGCAGAGTCGATTCGCCGAAGCCTGTCCCGAGCCGATGGTGTGATTCTTTGTGGTGGACTAGGGCCAACGCAGGACGACATCACCAGGGAAGCGATCGCCCAGGTGGTAGGGGAGGAACTCGAAGTCGACCCCGAAATGGTGGAGAAGATCCGGGTGTTTTTCGCCGCCCGCAACAGGCAGATGCCCGAAAATAATCTTCGCCAGGCCTATAAGCCGAGGTCCGCATACTTTATCGAGCAACGAAAGGGTACCGCACCGGGACTGATCTGTCCGGTGGGGCCCAAGGTGATCTATGCGGTTCCAGGTGTACCGGTAGAGATGCGGGACATGGTGGAAAGGTCGGTAATTCCAGACATCGTCTCGAGATCGGGCACCGCGTCGTATATCGGGTCAAGGGTCCTAAGAACTTGGGGTTTTTCAGAGTCTGCCCTAGCCGAGTTGGTCGCTCCTCGATTAGAACTCTTGGAGGATTCCAGACGGGCAACCATCGCCTTTCTGGCATCGGGGGCCGAAGGGATTAAGCTTCGAATTACCGCTAAGGGAGACGATAGGGAGAAGGTGGAGCTGATCCTCAAGGACGAAGAGGAGGGGCTTCGCTCAATCCTTGGGGAGAATGTTTTTGGTGTAGACGACGAGACGATGGAATATGCGGTAGGGGAGCGGCTCAAAGCTAAGGGCTTCACCTTAGCTGTGGCGGAGTCCTTGACAGGGGGCCTAATATCATCCCGGATCGTCTCGGTGCCCGGCGCTTCGCAGTTTTTCAAAGGTTCCGTCGTCAGCTACGCAACCTCGGTAAAACGTAATCTTTTGGGTGTCAGCTCGGAGGAAGTCGTTTCCAAACAGGCGGCCCTTGAGATGGCCAAGGGGGTGATGTCTGCGCTAGGTGCCGAGGTGGGAATCTCCACCACCGGTGTCGCCGGTCCTGATTCTCAGGAAGATCAGCCGGTTGGGACGGTTTGGGTTGGTCTATGCATCGCTAGGGCCGATGGCCTATTTACCGAGGCCAAGGAGTTCAAGTTTCCATCTGGCGACCGGGCTACGATCAGATCCCTAACTGCGATCTCCCTCATGGACCTTCTCCGGAGGAGGCTGAGTTAAATGAGGCAAGCCAGCCCGGCTAGAGACCACTCCTTCTGCGACGCCAATTCGATCAAGCAGACGCTTTGTGAATATATGTCCAGTAGCTAGCTTATTGATCGCCTAATCACTCCCAAACAAAACAGATGTTCGCTATTATGGTCTCAATAGGGGCCTAGCCACCCGATGGGTGTCACAGCAACTAGCTACTATCAAGTGATAAATCAAGTGATAAATCAAG
>JABEUO010000203.1 GCA_013044415.1 Acidimicrobiaceae bacterium | reverse complement strand
TAATTCAGTTTCCTTACCTCACCAGTCATTTGTTTACCCCTCAAGACTGACCGAGCAGGAGGGTTTGCGGAGTGCGAAAGAAAGGATTCGGCTATTTCACCTTCATGCTGGTTGATCGGCCGCTGTGGGCGATTGGCTTCTGTTTGCGACACCACCCTTAGGAAGTACTAGGTGATCTGTGTTTGCCATTTAGTCTAACGGAGTGACTTTCTCGTTAAATTGGGTCGAATGGGGAGCTTCGATTAGTCTGGTATCTTTGTGGGTCACCGCATGCGAAGGTACGCTCTGGCGTGGCGGTGACGTTGCGTCAATGTACTCCTCCCCTACTCCGATGGTTATGAACTTTCGCAGGTGGCCAAATTGTCGTCATTAGTTGAGGGCGCGGAGGTTACTTGCTTGCCGTCCTCCTAACCTCGACCATGGAAGGTTTCAGTCCCACCTATATAACAAGAATGAGCGGGTGCAAGCAGATTTAGATGGCCAAGAGACCAGTCAGACGCGCATCGGGCAGCGACCAGCTCGGGTTTTCCAGTCTGGATCCGATAGAACTATCATACGAGAAACTCGTACAGAGGCATTGGCCTCCAAATGATCGCTTTCCACTGAACATGGGTAAGCGGACGGTTCATTCGCAGATCTGGCAGGAGCTGGTATCTGCTGAGTCTCCCCTGCTCATTGCGGGCTTTGCGTCTCTCGATCGCCTTGTTCAATTTGCTTCACAATGGTCCAAGAGACGCGCCGATGGCCCGATCAGAATTTTGATAGGTAATGAGCCATTTTTAAACAGCACATTCAATTTCAAGGGACCAAAGGCCTCGCTGTCTCAGCAGATGATTAGGTACTGGGTTGAGGAGCGACGTATCTCAATGCTGGGATCGTACCTGATCCTGCTCATGATCGATCTAATAAGGGAGGACCGAATTCAGGTTCGGACTTCAGCCACCTACCGAATGCTCCATGCAAAGATTTACCTGGCTGATGATGCGGCGACTATAGGATCTTCAAACTTCACCAAGTCTGGTCTTGAGGGCCAGATCGAAGCTAATGCCCGTTTCGACAGGTGGAATGAGCCAACTAGATATGCAGAGTTATCTGAGGTTGCCGAAAACTTATGGGCTGAATCTGTAGATTTTTCTGGCGAAGTCGTCAGGCTGCTCGAGTCATTGCTAAAGGTAATCAATTGGGAAGAAGCCTTGGCGATTGCGTGTGCAGATCTGCTCGAGGGTAGCTGGGCAAAGTATCTGCTGGCGAACTTTAACTCGACTGACAATTTAAGCGGCGCAGCTGCCCTATGGCCGAGTCAAATTGCCGGAATTGCCGAGGCCCTTTGGGTGATAGATCATACCGGAAGTGTTTTGGTTGCTGACGCTACAGGTTCCGGAAAGACCCGAATGGGAGCCTACCTAACAAAAATAGTGCGTGATCAGCTTTGGTCATCGGGCAGAGCGAATTCGACCCGTGGGTCACAGATCGTCCTCGTTGCCCCGCCAAAGATAACTAAAGTTTGGGCCGCCGAAGCACTGAAGTGCGGTTTACAACTCGAAGTAGTATCTCATGGGAAGCTTTCTAGGAGTTCCGAAGCATCGCCCGGGCTAGAGACACTTAGGGTGCGGTCGGCCCAGATATTGGCGGTCGACGAAGCCCACAACTTTCTAAATCAAGGTACGAAGCGAACCGACGAAATCCGGGACTCTCCCGCTGAACACGTCCTCCTCTTCACCGCTACCCCGATATCCAGGGGAGCTACCGACATTTTAAGCCTCGTAGGTCTACTGGGTGCCGACAACTTTGAGGATGAAACCCTTCAAATACTTGAACGCTTGGCGGCGTCTTCGGTCGAAAGGATGGACGTCCAAACGAGGGCTGTCCTCCGAAACGAAATACAACGCTTTACGGTAAGGAGGACAAAAGCACAATTTAATGCCCTGGTCGACCGGGAACCCGAGAAGTATCCGACCCGGGTTGGCGGCCGTACTTGTCGCTATCCGGTACATAACCTAATGAGCTACGTTTCAAAAGAGACCGAAAGCGATATCGCCATTGCGCATGAAGTCGTACAGTTGGCCTCGGGATTGTTGGGAATAGCATTTCTGGAGGAACGAGTGATTTCTCCGCCAGATTGGTCGAAGCAGACTCAGGCAAGTTGGCTCGAGCGCAGGTTGAGTGCTTCAAAAGGTTTGGCGGCCTATGACATTTTGTCTACACTGCGTTCTTCGCGAGCCGCTTTAGTAGAGCATGTCTTAGGGACCCGGAGTGCAGAAGCAATGTTTGGCATCGCTCATAAAAAGATCCAAGCCAACGCCGGAATGACCGAAAAGCTATCACGAGCTATTATAACTGGCCCACCACAGGTGACGTGTCAATCCGCGATTCCAGAGTGGTTGGCTTCTCGTGATCAGTGGGATATGGCATGTCGTGTCGAAATTGCTATATACAACCAAATTGCGAACCTCGCTAATCGAATATCGGATTCCAGAGAGCTGGGCAAAGTTAGGGTACTTATCGACCTCAAAGAGCGACATGACCGGATAATTGCTTTTGACAAGAGACCAATTACCCTGCATTACCTCGCTGGCAAGTTAGCAGAAAACAACGAGGAGTACCTTCTGGCCACAGGTCAAGGCGGTGAGAAGGCAAAGGAGAAGATGGAAGTCAGCTTTGCCATGGAATCCCGAGTTAAAGCAATTGCACTCTGCTCTGACGCTTTGAATGAAGGGCTCAACCTTCAGGGTGCTTCAGCCGTTGTCCATCTAGATATACCCACTACCCTTCGGGTGGCGGAGCAGAGGGTGGGACGAGTAGATCGAATCGACTCACCATACGACGAGATCGATGTTTACTGGCCGTCAGACGGCGAAGCCTTCCTGACGAAAGACGATCGACGGATCGCAATACGCGCAATCGAGAACGACCATTTGCTTGGGTCTAACATACCTGTTCCTTTTGCAAAGGAACAGGACCTACAGCTAAGTGCTTCAGATCTTGATTTATCTGAAGTCTTTGAATCAGAGGAGATAGATCTCGCCGACGCTTTCGATCCGGTAAGGCGCCTGGTTGGCGGTGAAGATCCACTCGTTGGCTCAGCGACCTATGGCCAGATTTCAAAGTCAAGCTCCGGTGCTCGAACCATCATTTCAGTAGTTGAATCAGACTCGGACTGGGCATTTCTGTCCATCGAGGGAGCAAAGAGTGCTATTCCTCGCTGGATGTTTATCGAACTTTCAGACGGTGGTTTCGTCTACCATACCTTGGGTGAGGTCAGTGAGATGATTCGGCAAAAATTGAGCGGGCTTGACCCAGCTAAAGCCGGAGAGAAGTTGGACGAAAGGGCATCCGAAGTCCTCGACAGCGCAATTCGACATGCCCAGAGGCAGGAGTTCAAGCTTCTACCCAGACGTCTGCAGAAGGCCTACCTACAGATGCTGCGGATAATTGACCACTGGAGCGAGCAGGCTGCCAGCTCTTACTCATTCGAGTCAGCAGATGCGTGGAAGAGGATCGCTCTTGCGCTTAGGGGTCCGGTCGGTATCGTCGACGGAACGGAAACCCCGGATTTTGCTGAACTGGCTCGTTTGTGGATTCGGCTTGTTCAGCCTCGAATCGACGGCTTCGTGTCACGAAAGAGGAAGAAATACGTGGTGTTATCGGATATCGAAGAGTCTCTTCGTACTGAACCGCTTTCCCTTGATGAAATTGAATTAGCCCTTGAAGGAATAGAATTGTGCGCCCCACTCGCTAGTCGGGTCAAGGTGGCAATAGTTGGAGTTAGATCAGTGGATTACTACGATCCAAAGCATCGCTAACTGGTTAGCTAGTTGCCCATGAGCCCTCCGATTGGCAGAGCGTCGTTGGGTGTCACCTAACCGCCAATGTACGGATGACGTTAAGGTCGCTCCAGGTCATCCTCTTCGACCACCAAGTCCCAGCGATCTCCGCAATCTTGGCACCTGTAGCTGAGTACGTCTCCAACTGTAAGCGGTTCATCGGGATAAGCTCGAGGCATCAAAAATGCTTTGCCTAAGCAGTCAACGCAAGTAATCTCCGTTGACAGATGAAAGGGCCCTGGGCGTGGATCAACCAAGATACTCCTCCAAAGATGTATTTAGGTGGGCTCGGAATTTCGATGACCTTGACGAATACAATTGTCCCTGTCGATGACCGTGACTATCCAAGGCAAACGAGATATCATCATGAATCACCCCTTAGCAGGTACTATGTCAAAGCTGGCGCCAAAGTTAGTGGTCTTTAGCAACGGGTATGACCCATCGGCGACCCATGCCTGGCCGCCGTCGGCGGGTGCCAATCCATGAGACGAGGAAATGCTTAGCCAGCTCGGGAGGCTCCTGGCCACGAAACTCTTTCCGCCGTCGGTGGTGAGTAGAAGCTGATAGGGAGTCCATAGGTATCCGGTCGAGCTATTTAAGAACTTTACTCCATAGGGGCCGACCTGTGCCCACGAACTCGAGGAGTATCGCGTCCAGGTCTTCCCGGCATTTGAAGTGTGGTAGAGGTAATAGGTCATTACCCTTACATCCTTCTTGTATGGGTTCGGGACGAGCGGACCGACATTTCCTCCAATCATCCACCAGTCGCTAGCGCTAAGTGCGTCAGGGGAAAGAGGCATGAAGGGTACTGGGACTCGGTACCACCTTGTACCACCGTCCGATGTGTACAAAATACTATTTCTGTCTGGAATTGCCGCAATTATGCCTGCCGAAGGTGTTGCAAAATCGGCAAAAAGGGCCTGATATCCGCTCGGCAAAGGAGATCGGTACCACCCTTGAGACCCGAGTTGTTTCCAAATGGAACCCTTTGATACGGCTAGCTTTACCCCCTTGAAAAGCTGAAAGTCAACCGGGTTGGAGCTAGGTGTTTTAGTGGCTCTAAGACCGCTTCCTGAACTCAACGACATTTCAAGGGTTCGACCCCCGCTTGTGACTATGCCGAGCGTTGACTTGTAGATCGATAGTTTCTCTGCCCAGTAAGGAGGGTAGATTTCGTGCCAAGTAGATACCGACCTGGGCTTGTTCCACAGGGATCCAATGTTTGTGAGGGCAATAGCCCCAAATGGCGTGTTGGGTTCAAAGTAAGCAAGAGATGTAGACGGTGAAGCATCGGCAGGTAATACCTGTTGGACGGACCAATGAACCCCGCCGTCGGAGGTTGCATAAAGGGCCCCACGAGGACCTCGGGCCAGGACTAGGTAGCCTGAGGTGTCCGACGTGAAGTTGACCTGTTCAAGGTAACCTCCCATCGGTAGCGACAAAGGTGAGCTACTGCTCGGCGAGGTGGCTACTTCACTCCAGCTAACTCCCCCACTATCTGTTTTATAGAGTGACTTAAATTGAGAGCCCGCGCCCGGTTCACCTCCGATTGCCAAGTAACCCCGTTCAGGCGAGATGAAGGAGAAGCTCACCCAGGTAGCTGGAGGGTTTGAAATATTTCCAGAAGGTAGGGAGCCCGAGGTGTTCCAGGTCTTCCCTCCGTCCGAGGTAGAGGAGACTGAAAGTGTCGCAGGTCCGCTCGAATTAGCGGCCAAATGGTTCAAGAGCGCAATTCCATGGTTGGCAGTAAAGAAATGTATCTGAATGAAAGTGGCGCTATCTCGTAACTTCCAGGTTTTTGCGCCGTCTGTAGTCGAATACAACGATACGGCTGAGCCGGGCGCCTCTGACTGGACGAGGGCAAATCCGTCGACCGGCGTCGGAAAATCCAGCTGTAGGGCATTGCCGGGTAGTTCGCCTAAGTGTTTCCAGGTCGATCCTGGAGTGCTGCGAACGAAAAGCTGGCTTATTGTGCCGTTGAATTCGGCTACATAGGTCGCTCCGAATCGTGTGATCAGTCTCGCTCCTTGGAGGTTAAGATTGGGCGAGTTCCCCCAGTTGATACCTACCGCTTGAGCTGTCTCGATTTTAGGGGACCTGGTCGAAAGGAGTTTTCCGGCTCTTAGATCGCTGACCACCGGTTGGTGGATCGCCACTTTGCTGGCCGAACCGCACCCCGCCAGTATTATCATTGCCGCCAAAATTACCCACGGCGCCGCCATGCTATGTCGCTTGCCTCGACTTCGTTGCATCGCACCACCTGTTCTGACTGGGCTTTTCTGTTTGGGCTGTTCTGTCTGGGCAAACGAGTTTGCTCTCAACTGTTAGTGCAAGCAACTACTCGAAGAGGATAACCGGCAAGGTGACCCATGGCCGAATTGTGCTCATGCCGCCGCACCAAGGTCCTAACCCACAGCAAAAAGAAGGTGGTTCGGTGTGAATCTTGAGCGTTTGAAATCAAAATAACTCCATAACCATTCTATTCGGTTTGCTCCCTGTTGGCTTGGGCGAGAAGCGATAAGCGGGATTTGGAAAGCATGAAAATTGACCTGGCTAAGAACGCTCCAGCTAGTGAAAGAAGCGCACCGGTGATGATAGTTATCAGGATGGGAATTAGCAAGGATCCACCCAGGCCGGCCAGCTCGGCGACAACAGTGCCGGCCTTCGATATGTCCAAGCCCAAAAGTGTGTCCCAGATCAACGGGAGGAACCAAGCTAAGGCCCCAAGGCACAAAGCTCCTAAATAGCTCTTTTTAGACTTAAATATCATGCCCCAGAATCCACCGGCCACCGATGTGATAATCCACATTCCATGATCATTTGAAATCCATACCACTGCGATAGCTATCAGCCAGAGTGCTATGACCAAGTACCGTTTAGCCGGGACAGGCCGACGCTTTTCTTTGACCTGGGTCTTGTTTGGCCCCTTACCAGGAGGTGCGTAGTTGTCTGTCATGGCAATAGTGTCCATGTTGCGAGGGTGTCGCTCTTGGAAAGCTGTTGGCTAAATGTCCTGTACTTGCCGTTCCACCATAATGGGATATCGCTTTCGTACCACTTAGAAAGGGGATTCTCCGACTGACCTCCGGGATAGACGGCATAGGACGGGTGGTTGAAATTTACGATCATTCGCCAGCTAGGGCCGGCCTTTGAAGTTAAGCCCCCGTCGGCAGCATTTACCGTCCAGATATCGCCCGAAGAGCCCCTCGGGCCGTAGCCGAGCGCACGGACAAAGGTGAGTGAGGGAAATTGCCTGAAGTGGACCTTGTCCCACTGCCAGTTGCTCGGGTTAGCACCTAATTTCGAAGTGAGTTGCCCGACCGTGGTCGAGAATGCCTGCGTCATGAGACTACTTATCGAAACTGGGTGTCCCGGTATGGTCAAATCGAGTGGAATAGTCTTGTCCTTCAGCGTCCACTCCTCTAAAACGACATCGAGGGGCGTAGAGTTTGGCCCTATTTTAAGAGCTTTATCTATGGTTGTTGGTACCGATGTGGCCTTCCAGAGTGGCCCGAATGTCGCATTGAGGTAGTTGCTCCAGAAATACCACCATATTGTTGCGGCGGGTGAATTTGAATTCATTTGATAGTCCCAGCTTCGCAGGAGTGATATCGCGTCGGAATACTTTGACCCAAGTGCTCCGCCGGCTGGTTGGACTGTAGTTTTTAGAACTTTGAGGAGTTTTGGCACTATCTCCGAAGCGAGATAGTCCTTGACGCTAAGCTCGAGCGAAATTGCCTGGCTTGGGCTGAGGGTCTTGTGGCTAGCCAAGTAGTTGTGAATTATATTTGCCCTATAACCGGTTGCAAAGAAGTTCGCAGTAGTACCTATGTAATAGGGATAATTTGATTGCACGGGCCTTTGGTTCGCCGAGAAGACAAAATGTGATGAGGGATCATACGTCTGTGGGTTATCGGCGTAAGGAACCGCGCCGATAATGTCCGAGCCGCCGGTGCCCGGCATTGGAAGCCATGGTCTAGCCCCCTTGGTCACACCATATACACCCGCTGAGATGAGACCGACATTCCCTTTTTTGTCACCGTAGATGAAGTTTAAAGTCGGAGCTTTCCATCCTCGAAGGGCGTTTCGGAATTGGCTGTAGTTGGAGGATTGATAGACGCCATACATTGCGCCCAGATCATTCGTTGGCAGGGCACCCATCCAATCGACCGCAAGAGTCATCCCGCTTTGGGTCAAAAGGGGGCCATGGACGGTCACCTTGACCGTATATGGAACTGTACCCCCGCCCTTCTCCTTGATGGCGTAGTGGTAGATCTTCATCTGATACCACTTACCCTTCCAAAAGTACTCGTCGGGGCGACTCTTTGACATGGTCTCTTGGTATAAAAAGGCGGCTTGATCCTGGCTGTCGGTCAGGCTCCAGGCTATGTTCTGGTTCCTTCCGATCAAAATCCCCGGGAGACCTGGGACGCTAACCCCGGCAATATGTAGATCTGGTGAGTCGGCAACGAGCTGATACCAGATGGACGGGAGCGTCTGATCAAGATGAGGATCTCCCTCCAAAATGACACTCTTGTCGGACGACTTAGAGCTTGTGACGGCAAAGTTGTTTGAAGCAGAGCCTAGCCTCAAGATGGGTGGAAGGGTCGATGATATCCAGCTCTCAATAGACCTCACTGAGGATACTTCCGATGCAGAAATGAAGGGATTTGACGGCGCCGCACTGTTGGTCTTAACGTATGCGGCCGATGTCGCCGAACCTTGTGAATTGGCTAAAACTGGAGTCGTTCCGGGTATATGGGAGCCAAGTGGGACCGGCGGGAGCTTCTTGTAGGGACCGTTGTCGTATGGGTTCTGCTGGTTGGGAAAGTTGACTGGATAGAGCTGCATTGCCCTTTTGTATCCTACGGCCCCTGCCAAGAGCGAGTAGTCGATTGGGGTCGTTGTGAAGTCCATCTGCTGGGTCAAGTCGCCTTGAATAAGCAGCGAAGAGACCGGGGTCCATGGCGACGGAACGTACTTCAAAAGTTTGAACTCAACTGGCAGATTGCCACTGGCCTCGTCCTGGGAGATCCTGTCGTTGACGCCGGATGAGTAGGCCAGCAAGTCGGCCTTTACAGGGCCGCCAGCCTTGTTTAGGCTTGCCCACTCGGCTGTGGCGGTCCTCCCCAACCCCAGGGTAAGCTCGAGTTTATCGGTATTCAGGGCTCCCGGGCCGAGTATCTGGGTGAGGCCCCCCGAAGCTTCCCTCCTTAGAACATCCATTTCGAAAAGGCGATTTGTTGCCTGAAGATATCCCATAGCCATGAACAGGTCGTGATCATTTTCAGCATAGATAAATGGAACGCCGTCCTTAGAGAAACCCACCGTAACAGGGTGGTTCAGGCCGACTAAGTGCAATGAAGTTGTTTTTGGAAGTTGCGCTGTTCTTGCGATAGACCATACGCCAGTAGCTGGGTTGAACGCCGACCCCAAAGCTGGAACGGTTCCAAATCCCACTGAAGCCACCGCCATTATGAGCAAAAAGAATACAAGTGAAGCGACTACTAGCACCTCTCGCTTTCCGACGTTTCCCTTTAGCGCGCGCACAGCAGAACGCAAGTTCACCTCCATTAAGTCTCTTATCGGCCGCTAGGGGGGTCGAATTGGCCTACAAGACGCCGACTCACCTGAGTATAGATACTCTTTGGCCTGATGAAATAGCACTTCGGATTAATCAGGTGATTTTGCCATGAGGATCGATCGGTTTTTAGGCTGGGCCTGAGTTGCACTGTGCTCGCTGTGATTACGTTCTGCGCCATAGGATTAGCAATCCGAATCAGAT
Source organism: Acidimicrobiaceae bacterium (assembly GCA_013044415.1). GTDB lineage: Bacteria > Actinomycetota > Acidimicrobiia > Acidimicrobiales > Acidimicrobiaceae > JABEUN01. Next base: position 97 of record JABEUO010000203.1, on the reverse strand, counting down.
TCCTCGTATAAAAATATGCTTCGCATTATTTGCGGAATCTGAGGCGGGCCCAGGTTCATCACCTATAACGCCCAAATTCACCGTGGATGTTGTTTAG
>JABEUO010000202.1 GCA_013044415.1 Acidimicrobiaceae bacterium | reverse complement strand
GTAATCGAGACCCGCAGACACCGATTGCGCCTCACTGACCTGCCCAAATTCGTCCTGTAAAAGCATGGTCCGCATGCCATGTACGATACCGGGTGAGCCTCGGCCAATGGCGGCTCCGCCCAGTGGCTCGACTCCGACCAACCTGGTATGCTCCTTGGATGCGAAGCCGGCGAATGTTCCAGCGGCGTTCGAACCCCCTCCGACACAAGCTACGACAAAATCTGGATCTCCACCGATCTCTTGTTCAAACTGCTCCTGCGCCTCATCCCCTATTATTCGCTGGAACTCTCTGACCATATATGGGTAAGGATGCGGACCCATAACCGAACCTATGCAGTAGTGAGTACTCTCGACATTTGCGACCCAGTCCCTCATAGCTTCGTTTATCGCGTCCTTTAGCGTTTTTGAGCCCGAAGATACCGAAACCACCTCGGTGCCAAGAAGCTTCATCCGGAAGACGTTGAGTTCCTGTCGCTTTACATCAACCTCGCCCATAAAGACCGTTGCGTCGAGTCCGAAGAGTGCTGCGGCGGTAGCCGTTGCAACACCGTGCTGCCCAGCGCCAGTCTCGGCAATTATGCGCTTTTTGCCCATCCTCTTGGTCAAAAGCGCTTGGCCACTGACATTATTGATCTTGTGTGATCCGGTGTGATTCAGATCTTCTCTTTTGAAGAATACCTCCACACCCAGCTTTTCCGAAAGCCTTTTGACGAAGGTTAGAGGAGTGGGTCTTCCGGCGTAGTTTGAAAGAATCCGATAATACTCTGATCGAAACTCGGGATCTACCCAGGACGATTCGAAGGCCTCTTCCAGCTCCGAACAAGCCGCAATCAGCGATTCAGGGACGTAGACTCCACCGAACTCTCCGAAGCGACCCCTTTTTTCTGGCCTTCCCATTACGTTCAATCCGACTCCTCCCAGTTGTAGGGCATATCTTCAGTAAAAGTGCTGTCCCTTTGCCAGAAATCAGTTTCCGCAAACTCTACGGCCTTCGCGTTTCTGATGAAGGCTCTTAATTTGGCGGGATCCTTTTTGCCCGGGCTGGCCTCCACGCCCGAAGCGACGTCAACACCAAAAGGTCGAACCCTTTCGATTCCAACGGCCACATTTTCGGCATTCAATCCACCAGCCAGCAGCATTCGTCGTTCTGGCGACATCCCTTCGACCAATGACCAGTCAAATACCGACCCAGATCCGGGGTTAGAGCTGTCGACCAACGTGGCCCAGATTCGATAAGCATCTAGGTTTCTTAGCTGTGAGTGGCCGGCCGGAAAACTCTTTATTACGTATCGAACTCGATCAGAGACAAAGTTTGTTGCCGTCGGCCCCTCATTTCCATGGAGCTGCGCTCCATTCAGCCCGATCTTATTCACCAGCTTCGCCACTTCTTCTGGCCTTTCATTGACAAAAACTCCAAATGTCAAGACTGACCCTGGAAGCTGGTGAATTATATCCGACACAATTCTCTCATTGACCTGCCGTTTTGATGGAGCAAAAATGAAGCCAAGGGCATCGGCTCCAAGCGCGACCGACAAAAGCGCATCCGATTCATTGGTAATTCCGCAGATCTTAACGAAGACTGACATTAGAAACCCCTGCCAGCGGCCACAAATGCTCGTAGCAATTCCTCGGGGGATTTTGAGCGTATGAGGGCCTCGCCAATCAGGGCACCATCGAAGCCCGCCTTCGACAGGATAGTTAACTGCTCGGGATCGCTAACGCCTGACTCTGCGATCTTGACCAAGCCGGCCGGGATCAGTTCAGATAGCTTTAGGGCTCTTGCGGTATCGACACTGAAGGTTGTAAGGTCACGTTGGTTTATCCCCACGACATCTGCTTCCGATACGTCTAGTTGGGCTAATTCCTCCTCATCGTGTACCTCAAGGAGCACCTCAAGTCCAATACTGTGGGCCAGATCAGAATAGCGTCCTACCTCTTCAATCGAAAGAGCAGCAGCTATAAGCAGGATCGCATCAGCTCCTATCAGCCTTGCATCTATCACGTCAAGTTCTGAAACCGTAAAGTCTTTTCGAAGAATTGGAAGTTCTGTCGCAGTTCGTGCCAATTTTATATCATCCATCGAACCTGAGAAGAACTCCTCGTCCGTCAGGATGGATATCGCTTTCGCTCCACCTTGCACGTACCTCGCTACTTGATCAGGAACAGATATATCTGCCGCTAATTCGCCTTTTGAAGGAGATCTCCGTTTCACCTCGGCGATTATCGACACGCCGCTCTGCTCGGTCAGCGACTTTGATAACGACCGTGTGGGAGCCAGGTCATGGGTCATCCGGATCAATTCTTTTGCGTCGCGATGGTCGTCCATCGCCCTCGCGCGATGCCAAAGCACAATTCTGTCCAGGTAGGTATTCATCTATATCAAATCCTAACCGCAGTATCCATTTCATCAACGAGCTCGCCGATGATGAAATGGCCAGAAGTCAATACCGGTCCAAAAATTCACGATCAACTAACCAGCGAGTTGTCACTGGGGAGGGTTTCAGGAGCGTCTAACTATCCAAGACCAGTGGATCGAATCCTCCGCTAAATAAACGAGTCATTGCCGGGCGCTATTCGGAACGAATAGTCCTCGCACAACCCAATCTCCTGCTGAAGTGATATTCGGGCGAGCCACAGAACCGATAATTGCAACCTATGTAGTGCATCATTAGGTCAAGGTGGTCGGATCCGTTCGGGGCACCTGAGTACGAGTTTGACTCAACCCGACCGCTTTACGCCTTGAGCAAAACCGGCACGATCTTTTCGTGTTAAAGAGCGACGTCGCAACCCTCAATATGTCTAATTCGCACTACCATAACTTGAGAATGTGGGCAGTATGACTTGACGCATCCTCAGTCCTTGAATGCTCCCGAGTTGCTAAAAAGGAAACCTTGACCGATGGAAGAAAGCGGAGTCGTTATCGTAGTTGAAGATGACCCATCCATCGCCGACCTATTGAACGGGTATCTTCGCAAGGAAGGGTACCGAGTCCTTCTCGCCCCTAATGGCGCAAAAGGATTGGAACTCTTTTCAAATAATCAGCCGAGTATGTTGATCCTAGACATCTCTCTGCCAGGCGAAATAGATGGACTAGACGTGTGTCGAGAGGTCAGAAAGACATCAAGCGTGCCGATAATAATGCTCACGGCAAGAGACAGCGAACTCGATAAAATACTCGGCCTAGAGCTTGGAGCGGATGACTACGTTACGAAGCCGTTCTCTCCTAGGGAACTACTCTCCCGAATTCGTGCGGTAAAACGGAGAACTATATCCCCATCAAAGGCTCGGGAAGAGGATCAAGTCGTTGTCTCCGGGGTCACCGTAGACTTCCGGACGAGGGAAGTGATTGTTGCAGGAGAGTCAGTTCCCTTCACGGCTAAAGAATTTGAGCTTCTTTCTTACTTCCTGCGAAATAGAAGGGTCGCATTATCCCGTAGGCAGCTGCTCGATGGAGTGTGGGGACCCGATTGGTACGGGGATGATCGGACCGTTGACGTCCACGTTCGACAACTGCGCAAGAAGCTAGGCAGCTCGTTTCCCCTAGTAACGGTGTGGGGAATCGGATACCGGATGGATTAGGGGTCGAATTGAGACGAAAGATCACGCTGACCCTCGTTATTTCGGTAACTAGCGTCATATTGATAGCTGGCTTTGGGGTGCTGCTACTCTCCCGACAGATATCGGCCCATCAAGGTCGTGCATTTCTAATCAGGACGGTCCGTACTATAGTTGCGACCCAGTCCTCGCACCCCTACCTTGCCCGAGAAGTTGTCAAAATTGCGGGACTCAATGGTGCCCATTTCGAAACTCTTTATTCCACCGGCAGAGTGTCCGGAAGTGTCAATGCAATACCGAACAGTATTGTAAGTGCATCAACCGGCCACCCGGGGGAAATCTATACCCTTACACAAGGATCCAGTATCTATGCTGCCGTCGATATACCACTTAGTCGAAACACCCCCAATGGTCACGTCACCGGCCTAGTTGTAGTATTGCAAAAATCAATTGCAATTCCGCCCAGGAGCATCCTTTTCCTCGTATTGGTCGCAGTGACTGCAATTCTTATTGCGTTGCTAGTCGGAGAGTCAATTTCTGCCCGCATCACGAGGCCAATACTCGGCCTGCAAGAGGTAACTAGGAAACTGGCAGAGGGAGAGGTAGGAATTCGACCAGACCCAATCAGAGGTCATTATCCAGAGATCCAGGACCTATCGAATTCTATTTCTCAGATGGCTGCATCACTTGAAAAGTCTGAAGAGCTCCAGAAAGACTTCTTCATGGCGATTTCTCATGACCTTCGAACACCGTTAACTTCGGTCTCTGGATTCGCCGAAGCAATCCTGGACGAGACTGTAGACGATCCCAAGCAAGCTGCCGCTGTGATACTAAAACAGTCGAAGCGTCTCGAAATTATGGTAAGGGACCTCCTTGAACTTTCAAGATTACAGGCGGGTAGGTTTAAACTGGAAATTTCCCAGGTAGATGCGGCCCACCTCGTTGACGACTTAGCCGAAATATTCTCCCTACGGGCGGCTGAAGCGGTCATAAACTTCAATTATCAGGGGCTAGGATTCCAACAATTAGCCGACTTGGATCCAAATCGATTTACGCAGGTGCTCCAAAACCTACTGGAAAACGCTTATAAGTTCGCGTCGACTTCGATCAGCTTGGCGTCGAAATTAACCGAAGATGGAGACTTTAGGATTGCGGTCCTTGACGATGGGCCGGGAATACCTCTCGCTGACCAACCTAAAGTCTTTCGTCACGCCCACCGCAACGACAACACACCCTCAAGGGAACAGGGGTCGGGGGTCGGACTTCTAATCGTAGCGGAACTGGCACAAGCAATGGGATTAAGGGTGGGCTTTAAGTCGCCAGTAGGCACGACTGGTGGAACCGAGATGATAGTGATTATCCCAAAAACACTGTTGAGGTAAGTAGTCTCAAAGGAATGGGTTGGCTGGTATCAATTCACGATCCTCACCTTCCCGACAGCTTGGTTACCCTCAACTTTCCCCGGTAACACCAGATCGAAATAGCTTGAATCCGATGCACTCCTTTTAATCGCTCCTATGCCAGTTACATTTCCTGGCTCCCCTTCGACGAGAGAGGTGGCTTCACCTGCCAAAAGTCCATCCCGGTAGAGTTCAAGTGGCTTACCGATACTCACTATTTCTGCAAAAGTGACATTTTGTCCCATTTCTATCGTCAAAACTTTAAGCGAAATCGGCGCAGCGGTAGCCCTAGAGTGCATCCTTTCGACTAGTTCTTGCCCCACGTAGCATCCCTTTTGAAAAGATACAAACTGTTCGAGGGTGTTTCCGAGGGCCCCCGGAAATAATCCGAGGCTTAGCTCCGAAATGTAACTTGCAAAATTAGATTTTATCCTCTCGAGTTCAAGTGCCTTTATGACGCGCTTTTCCCTCTCCTCGACTACCATCCCATCCGGCTCGACCATTGATAGGTAAATCCCTTCGTCTGGTCCAAAATATCCACCGGAAAAATGTCCTAGGTAAGGGGCTCCCGGGGGAATACTGCGTCCTAAAAATGCGGCGAATTCAAGAACCTCTACCGATGCCTTCGTTCTTATTAGATATCTTTTTAGCCTCTGTTGCACATCCTCAATGGCAGCTGTCTCTACGAGCAGCACGAACTTGTTCGATTCCTCACGTAGAACCCAACAGACTGCAATAATTTTGCCGGTCGGCGCTAGAAGCAGCGACATCGCGGTGTCTCCTAGGGGAATGCCCTCGACGTCTTGGCTAAGTTGGCCCTGGAGATAACTGGCGGCATCGGGTCCAGCCACCTCGAGCGCAGAGTAACCGATCTTCAAGTATTCTGCACCACTTAATACATTTAGGCCAACCACGGAACACCCCATCTACTTACCATTAACATAGACAAACAGCCGCTAAGGGGTCTTCCTTCCAATTCGTACCAGGATCCGACCTGAGCCAAGGTGGACCTGAGGTCGAGTAGTACGAATTGCGAGGTTTTAAGCTGCAAAGTAATCCGCTTTTAGGTCTGCGGTCTTCATGGCTGTTTGCATTTCAAGGGTATTAGGCTGAATTAGGCCAAAAAGGCTTTGATGGAAAAGCAAATAATTCGAGTCCAATAATTCGAGTCCAAAAGAGTCGAATGTCATGACTATGCCATAAGGAGAACAGCGTTGAAGAAGATCGGAATAACCTCTGGACTTTTTGACCAAAATCGATATGGCATCTACGCTGGGTACTCAGCCGCTATAACTGAGCTGGGGCACACCCCTTATCTCTTTTCGAGCGCCACTTTCGAGATGGTAAAAGACCCTCGAATTTTGGACGATATTGCGTCGGAAATGGTCAGTTCCGTCGACTCTCTCATCCTTCCGGGTGGATATGATGTCCAGCCTTTCCTCTATGGGGAACCTGATTCACCGCAACTCCAACAAACGGATCCTGTCAGGGACCTATTCGAGATAGCGGCTATCAAGGCCGCCAGGTCGCAAAGTAAGAAGATCCTAGCCATTTGCCGAGGAATCCAGATACTCAATGTCGCCCTTGGTGGAACCCTCTACCAAGACTTGCCGAGTTCAGGCTTTAACAACCATTCCGATATCGACAACGAGCATACGCCATCCCATCGGGTGGAGTTGAGCCCGGGTTCTAAAGTCGCCAAATATACCAATCACGCTGACGCAGTCAATACTCTGCATCATCAGGCGATAAAAGACCTCGCCCCCGGTTTGGAAGTAACAGCGAGATCAGACGACGGCGTGGTCGAAGCGGTAGAGTCAGAAGAAATAATTGGCGTGCAGTGGCACCCAGAACGTATGTGGCAGCTGGACAGAAATCACCTTGGAACCTTTAAGTGGCTCGTTGAGTAGATCGAGACATTCCCTCTCCACTGCCGGTCGGCCCTACACCTCTTCCATGGACTCTAAAAGTGCAACAATCGCCAATATTGATTTAGCCTTATTGAGGCACTCAGCGTCTTCGGCCCAAGGATCAGAGTCTGCAACTATTCCAGCCCCAGCCTGCATATACCCATTTCCGCGCCTATCGACAAAGAGTGTCCGTATCGCTATGGCGACATCGAGATTACCGGCAAGGTCTATATAACCAACCACTCCAGCATAGGGGCCCCTCCGGGTGGGCTCTAGCTCGTCGATTATCTGCATCGCCCTTACTTTTGGAGACCCCGATACCGTGCCGGCTGGTATCGTGGCCTTCAATACGTCAAAAGGGCCCAAACCTTCCCGCAGCTGTGCCGACACCTGCGACGTCAAGTGGATGACACTCGAATACTTCTCAACGATCATCAACTCATCTACGGTCTCGGTAGCAAACTTCGAGATTCGGCCGACGTCATTTCTGGCTAGGTCTACGAGCATCACATGTTCCGCTAGTTCTTTCGGGTTCTCTATCAATTCTGCGATGAGCCGCCTATCCTCCTCCTCGGTCATACCCCTCGGTCTCGTGCCAGCGATCGGCCTCGTGACCACTCGACCGCCTTCGAGCTTTACCAGGGCTTCCGGTGACGATCCGACTACGTCCATTTCTGGAGTTCTGATGAAGTACATATATGGCGATGGGTTTGAGGCCCTAAGGGCGCGATAGAGGGTGAATGATGGTCGTGAAAGGCGAAAGTCGAATCGTTGGGAGAGGACTACTTGGAAGATATCGCCCTGTGCGATGAGTTCCTTGGCGACTTCCACCTTGGCAACAAACTCCTCTGAAGTCTGGTTTCTTACCATTTCAGGGAGCCTCTGAGTCTTTTGGGGAAACTCAAAAGTCTCTAAGGATCGAGGTTCAGCTATAGCATTTGCCATAGCTACCAGCTTCTTACGGGCGCTTGCGTACTTCTCGGCTAAGTCCTCGTCGGTATCGGTATCTCTTACAAAGACGTTTGAGACCAAGGTGATACTCTGCTCGAAGTGATCAAAAGCACACACATCGCCTATCAGGGACATCTGGGCGATTGGCAGATCCCTGGTGTCCTCTTTCACCTCGGCGAGATCCTCGAGCTCCCGGACCGTTTCATATCCGAGATAACCTATTAACCCCGAAGTTAAAGGCGGATGCGAAGCAGGGGCGGCGACTCGCAAAGAAGCGGTAATGAACTCTAAGAGTTCAAAGAGCCCCATGCCCGCATCGCCGAAATCTCCAAGAATTCCCTCCTTATTTATTCCAGAATCGTTCTGTGTGACCCTACCTAAGGAGCTCTTTCCTATAAATGAATATCTCGACCACCGCTGTCCCTGTTCCACCGATTCGAGCAGAAAGCCTTCCGCTTCACCAACTAGCTTCGCGTACACCGAAACCGGCGTCTCTAGGTCAGCTAGCATTTTGGCGGATACCGAAACCACGTTGTGTTTTTTCGCTAGGGCTACAAACTCGCCTTCATCTTTTGGCCAATAGCGTTTCACGCTTTAGTGTCCGGTGGGATCTCATCGACAATCGTCCTAAAAAAACAGCTATAGGCGCCGGTGTGGCAAGCCCCACCGCCTACCTGGTCCACCTCTATCAAAAGGGTATCCATGTCACAGTCGGCCTTGATTCGATGAACAAGTTGTATGTTGCCCGAGGTATCTCCCTTGGCCCAATAT
>JABEUO010000201.1 GCA_013044415.1 Acidimicrobiaceae bacterium | reverse complement strand
TCGACTTCAAACATCCTGGCACCGCACATCGTCGGTGATAGGCACTATAACGTTGCCCGAAGGGTGCAAGAGGTCCTCCAGAGGTCTAAGGAACTCCAGGATATCATCGCTATCCTCGGCCTCGACGAACTTTCCGAAGAGGATCGGATCATCGTCACAAGGGCGCGAAAGATCCAGAGATTCCTTTCGCAACCCTTCTTTGTCGGCGAGGTCTTCACCGGCATCCCAGGGGTGTACGTCCCGATAGCCGACACCATCGAGAGCTTTGAGGCCTTGGTAAACGGTGACCTTGACGAGGTTCCTGAGCAGGCATTCCTTAACGTAGGTGGTGTGGAGTCGGTACTCGCCAAGGCGAAGACCCTCTCGGAAGGCGCCTAGATGTCGGACTTTCATTTCAGCCTGGTAACCCCTGAAAAGGTGCTATTTGAGGGTCGGGCTCAGATGGTTACGATGCGCTCTGGCGAAGGAGACATCGCCTTTTTAGCCGGTCACGCCCCCTTTTTGGGTACCGTTGAAGTCTGCGTGTGCAAGATCCTCCTTCCCGACGATCGCGTTGAGATGGCGGCGGTCCACGGTGGTTTCGTAAGGGCGGCCGGCGATAACTTGACCGTATTGGCGGGCGTAGCGGAGTTGGCGTCGGAGATCGACGTCAACCGAGCCGAGCGAGCCCTAGAAGCCGCCGAGCGGCGGCTCACACAGTTTGACGATGCTAGTGAGTTGGCTGCGATCGCAAGGGCTAGGGTGCGTTTAGACGCTTCACAGGTGAAGAGGGCCTAAACCTTGCGGAGGCTCCGCCTCGGGATCCTGATCTCACTTCCCCTTCCGATCGCTTTTGAGGTCGACGGGGTGCGCAAGGCTATGGGTAGCGTGGGGGTGTCCAAGATCCACCCCCATATCACCTTGGTCGCACCCTTTAATGCCACCGTTGAAAGGCTGATCGAGATCGAGGGGACGATCTGGCCAATTGTCGCCAAGGCCGAACCCTTCACGATTACCGTCGGTCCTGCGGCGACCTTTTCGGAGACCTCCCCCGTACTCTTCTACTCGGTGAAGAGCGAGAATAATGAGTTAGCGGGGCTAGCTTTTGACCTCGAGCAAGGGGTGTCGCAAACCATAGCCCGGAGGGGGTTTGTCCCCCACGTCACCATTGCCGACGGGATCTCACCCGAGGTCGTAGCGTCGGCGGTAGGGCTTCTTTCTAAGTACAAGGCGGAATTTGACCTCCTTGGCGTGGATCTCTGTGAGAAGCCGGAGGAGTCCGGATCGAGCTGGAGGATCAGGGCCAGGTGGATGTTGGCCGATCAGCTGAAGTATGTGACAATTGGAACGAGCAGGGTCCGGATCGGTCGACGCAGGGGAGTGTCACCTTCGGTGGAGGCCGAATTGAACAGGCTAGCTTTAGTCCCCCCAGACCTGCCCCCAGACCAGAGCGCATTTGATACCGATTCGGTGGTGTCGATCGAGGCGTGGTCCCAAGGCTCACTCCTGGGGGTCGTCATCATGGGTAGGGTTCTGGGGACCTTTCGGATCGAGACACTCTACGTTGAAGTCTCGATGCGACTGATGGGCCTGGGAACCCGGCTGGTCAGGGAGGCGTTTAGCTACGCTTCTGAAGTGCGAGCGACTGAACTGACCGTCTTTGGCCAAGACGAGACGGCAGGCTTCTTGGAGAAGCTAGGTTTCAATCCTCAATCTCAGGCGAGAGTAGCTACCTCCCCCGAAGATCAGAATGGAATGATACTGTACCGCTTGAGCTTGGCGAGCTGATGGAAGGCGTTGACGGTTCTAACCGTCCCGGACCTAGACCGCATGACTAGCGAATGGGTCGAGGCCCCCTTAGAGCTGTAACGAACCCCGCGAAGGAGTTCACCATCTGTGACCCCGGTAGCTGCGAAGAAGCAGTTGTCCGAGCTGACCAAGTCGTCCAGGGTGAGGATCTTTTCAAGGTCGTATCCGAGTTCAAGGGCTTGTGACCGCTCGGTTTCGTTTCGAGGATAGAGACGACCCTGTATTTCGCCCCCCATACATTTCAGGGCGGCGGCCGCTATGACCCCTTCGGGTGTCCCCCCTACGCCAAAGAGTATGTCTGTTCCAGAGTCGGTCCAAGCAGTCGAGATGGCCCCGGCCACGTCACCGTCGGTGATCAGCCTGATGCGGGCCCCAGCCTCCCGGACTTCGCGGATAAGATCAGCGTGCCTATCCCTATCGAGGATAACTGCGGTAAGTTCTGTTACCGAGACCCCCTTCGCCTTGGCGACCGCTTTTAGGTTGTCGATAACCGGTGCACCCAGGTCTATTTGACCGGCGGCCTCGGGGCCAACGGCGATCTTTTCCATGTAGACGCAGGGACCGGGATTAAACATCGAGCCTCGCTCGGCGACGGCGATTACCGCCAAGGCACCCCCACGACCCATCGCCGTCGGGGTGGTCCCGTCTATCGGGTCTACAGCGACGTCTAGCTCGGGCTTAGTCCCGTCTCCAACTCGCTCCTGGTTGTAGAGCATCGGGGCGTGATCCTTTTCACCCTCACCGATCACCACGATACCGTCCATAGATACGGTCTCTAATACCGCTCGCATCGCCTCTACCGCTGCGCCATCGGCACCATTTTTGTCGCCACGACCCATCCAGCGTGCCGCAGCCATCGCCGCAGCCTCGGTAACTCTGACTAGGTCTAGACCTAGATTTCTGTCTGGCGCCTCTGGATTCATTGTCATCGCAAACAGGTTACCCTGAACAGGGCGGCATCCTTTTGAAAAAGGAAGCTTGGTGACCTCAGTCCCGAATAATTATTTATTTTGGTCGGTATTTGATATCAGCTATTTAATGGTCGTTAACGTCGAGTATCGGTAAAGCGAAAATCCGTGGCGGGACGCTAATGCGCACCGATAGGCTTAGCGTCCATCGAAGTATCAAGTTGGACATCGAATAGCACCCTTTGTCAGCCGGGAAGATCATAATCCACGGTTAATGACCTAAAGGTTCGGCTATGGATTGGATACAGTGTGACTAGGGAGCATTCTGGAGCCGAGGTCCCGAATATGAGCACAATTAGCGGGTCGTCCTTAGAAGAGGAACTTGTCAAAGAGTCGATAGCGGTCGCTGTTGAGTACTCACTATGGGGCCGGGGTTCGCATGCTCAAAAGGGCAAGAAGATTATCGCAGACCAGACAAATCAGACAAGACAGACAAGAGAGACAAGAGAGACAGGGCGACCAAGGTTGTCTTATTATCAAGTTAGGGCTGGATATGACGGACTTTGCTAAAGTGCCAATGTCGGCGGAGGCTGCCGCAGCGGCTTCGTTGTCCCTTGGTCCCCCGAAGCTCAGCGCGGATGGGAGCAAGGTATGCTACTCGGCCAGTTCGTCGAGGGGTAATGTCCTGTTCGTGTCGTCGGTAGATTCGCCACTTGAGAGGGTCGCAACGCCATTCTCGGTGAGGTCGGGTTACTTTGGCTTTGGCGGGTACTACTCGTTTTCCGTCGATTCAACCTCGGTATTCGTCGTTGATTCCGGTGGAGACCTGAACCTCGTCGATCTAGCTTCGGGGTCAAGTTGCGTAATTTATTCCGGTGGAGAGGTATCTGACGTAGCTCCCTCGCCCGATGGGTCAAAGGTAGCTTTCGTCGTCGATCAAGCTTTGGTGCTTCTCGCCGATATCGAAGGAGACGAAGTCGATGTCAGTTTGATCGCTGGCGCCCCGCACCAAACGCCGGGGTATCCGCCCGCCGATT